>JBAXMY010000015.1:0-15215 GCA_037134055.1 archaeon | reverse complement strand
TGCCTGATTCCTACTCGTGTCGTTTGCAAATATAATTAATGTGTTTGTACTTTCCTGCACGAGAGAAGAATTCGTAGCATTCCACAATAGGATTGTAGTATTACTCATTGTAGTTATGCCTCCCGTACCCAATTTGTATCCCGCCCAGCTTAAATTCTCATTTGCTGAGATACTTATGTTAATTATTGTACCTGAAGAATAACTTGCATTTAGGGGTGATAATACGGTAACTACTGGAGGAACTACATCATTCACAGTCGTATCAACCACAAATGTGATGCTAACACTGGCATTATTTCCAGAAGTGTCCTGTCCATAGAAGGTTAAATTCTTGACTCCGTTAGCTAATGAAACTGTATCGCTCCAACTGGTTGCAGAACCAGACAGACTTGTATTTGTAATTCCGTAATTTAGAGTATATTTAGCACTTGAAATATTCTCATTGGAGCTTAAACTAAACAATACACTCGAAGTTGAATAGCTCTGATTAAGTGGAGAGTTAATAGTCAAAATAGGAGCAGTCACGTCATTTACCCGGAAGTTTACGGAAGTCGTATTAACATTTCCAGCTGCATCAGTTGCATAGAACAGGCAAGCATAATTGCCCTTTTGGACATTGTATATTGTGTAGTTTGCCCAGCCTGCTGTAAACAAGTCAATGGTATGATTTTGCATTACCCCTTGGACTGAAGCATTTTCTTCTATTTTCACACTTCCGAGAGCAAAGGTATCATTCACATAAACATTACACAATACATTCTGAGTCTCATTTGCAGGACTTGGGGTTACAGACACATTCAAAAATCTTGGAGCAATTCCATCAACATAGAATGTGATTGTTGTGTTTGCCTGATTCCTACTCGTGTCGTTTGCAAATATAATTAATGTGTTTGTACTTTCCAATGATGGAGCAGTTATCGTAGCATTCCATATTGTTATGGAATTATTACTCATTGATGTCAGACTTCCACCATTCAATTTATATCCTGCCCAGCTTAAATTTTCATTCCCAGATATGTTAACAAGAACACTCGTAGTTAAAGAGTAACTTGCATTCAAAGGAGAAATAACCGTGATTACTGGTGAGATAGTATCGTTAGCCACAGTGTTGATATTAAATGTAACACTAGCACTTGCATTGTTGCCAGAGGTATCCTGACCGTAGAAGGTTAAATTCTTCGTTCCATCTGCCAATGTAACCGTGCTACTCCAACTGGTTGCAGAACCAGACAAACTTGTATTGGTAATTCCATAATTTAGAGTGTATTTAGCACTTGAAAGATTTTCATTTGAATCCAAACTAAATAGTATGCTTGGAGTCCCATATGTCTGATTGAATGGTGAGTTGATAGTCAACACTGGAGGAGTTACATCATTGACTGTGAATGATGTTGACGTGTAGTTTGTATTCCCTGCGGCGTCAGTTGCGTAGAAGAAGCAACCATATCCTCCCTTTTGAACATTGAAAATTGTGTAGTTTGCCCAACCCGCACTTGTCAAATCTACTGTATGATTTAAGAATGTGCCTGGAATAGTGGCATTCTCACCAATCTTCACACTTCCTAAAGCAAATGTGTCATTTACATATGCGTTACATAATACATTCTGAGATACATTTGCAGGACTTGGACTTGCCGTTACATTCAAAAATCTTGGTGATACCATGTCAATAAAGAATGTTACATTCAAGTTACCCTGATTATTGCTTGTATCATTTCCATACAAATAAAGAATATTTGTAGATTCAGTTCCTAGTCCAGATAGTGACCCATTCCATAGAATAGATGAGATATTTGTCAAAGCTGCCAAAGTTCCCGAGTTTAATCTATAGCTAGATCCATTTAGATTTTCATTACTTGAAACGTTGAATTGCAAGGTTGTAGAAGTAAGATAGCTTGCATTTGTAATTGTTGAAGTCAACACTGGAGGAATTGTATCTGCCAACCCAGTATTAACGGTAAATGTTAATGCCGATGAACTACCCATATTGCCAGAGCTATCATTTGCATATAGTATTATTGAATATGTATGTACACTCACAAGCCCAGTCAGCGTAGCATTCCAATTTCTTGCACTGGTGTTGCTCATACTCACATTGGCAGCGCCATCTAAAGAGTAACCTGCATACGTTGTGTCCTCATTTGTAATTAAACTAATTCCCAAACTAAGTTGGTTATACGTCCCACCGTTGGTTGGACTCGTCACAGTTATTGTTGGAGCAGTTATATCATTAACATTAAATGTTGTTGAAGTAGTATTCACATTACCAGCTGCGTCCGTTGCATAGAACTGGCAAGCATATGACCCCTTATTAGTCAACTTACTTCCTGAAATAACATAACTCGCGCTTCCGCTCGTTCCAGAGAATTGGATTGTATGGTTCTCCTGACTGCCAAGAGAATTCTCTCCGATTATTACAGAAGTTATGTTGAATCCATCAGTCCAAGAGATTGAACAAGTCACACCCTGACTTTGGCTCTGATTTGCTGGACTTGGACTTGCCGATACACTAGAATATCTTGGGGCAGAGCTATCAACATAGAATGTAATCGTTTTGTTGGCCTGATTCTGTATCGTGTCGTTTGCAAACACAATCAATGTATTTGTGCTTTCCTGAGTTAGTCCAGTTAAAGTAACGTTCCATGCAGTGGTAGATGTATTTCCAAGTGTTGTCAAACTTCCACCATTCAACTTGTATCCTGCCCAGCTTAATGCTTCATCCGTGGAGATATTTACAAGCACGGAAGTTCCAGTGTAACTTGTATTTACCGGCGATAGAACAGTAATAACTGGAGGAATAAGATCTCCAGTTCCAGCTACTGAGAATGTTCTTGATGCTGAAGCAAGATTTCCGGATGTATCATTTGCATAGAATACAATTGTGTATCCCGTATTTGCAAGATTATTGAGTGTGGTGTTCCAGGAAGTTGTTGACACATTTCCAAGACTAGAATTTGTAGTACCTCCATTGAGGCTATACCAGGCATTAGTCAAATTTTCATTTGTAGTAATCGAAGCTTGCACATTTTGTTGGTTGTATGTTGAATTAGTTGGACTTGTAATGGTAATCACCGGAGCAGTTACATCATTCACCCTGAATGATGTTGAGGTCGTGTTAGTATTTCCAGCTGCGTCCGTTGCATAAAAGAAGCATGTATAATTTCCAGGACTCGTCAATTTGCTTCCCGATATTAAGTAGCTCGCACTTCCATTTGCAGTCAATGGAATTGTGTGATTTTCATAGCTACCAAGTACATTCTCTCCAATCATCACCGAACTCAAAGCAAATCCATCATTCCATACAATGGAACAGTTCACGCCCTGACTTTGGCTCTGATTTGCCGGGCTTGGACTTGCCGATACACTAGAATATCTAGGAGCACGACTATCGACATAGAATGTAGTTGTTGTATTTGCCACATTTATATTTGTAGAACTGTCGTTTGCAAACACAATCAATGTATTTATGCTCTCCTGAGTTAGTCCAGTTAAGGTAACGTTCCATGCAGTGGTAGAGGTATTTCCAAGTGTTGTCAAACTTCCACCATTCAACTTGTATCCTGCCCATCTCAATGCTTCATCCGTGGAAATATTTACAAGCACGGAAGTTCCAGTGTAACTTGCATTTACCGGCGATAGAACAGTTATAACTGGAGATATAAGATCTCCCGTTCCAGCTACTGAGAATGTTCTTGATGCTGAAGCAAGATTTCCAGAGGTATCATTTGCATAGAATACAATGGTATACGCTATATTGAGTAAGTTGGTCAGCGTACCATTCCAGGAAGTAGTGGATGTGTTTCCCAAACTCACATTTGCAGCGCCATTTAGACTATACCAAGCACTAGTCAAGTTTTCATTTGTAGTAATTGAAACAGTTATATTTTGCTGATTGTATGTAGCATTGCTAGGGCTTGTGATGGTAATAACCGGAGCCGTCACATCATTCACTCTGAATGATGTTGACGTCGAGTTAGTGTTGCCAGCAGCGTCAGTTGCATAGAAGAAGCAGTTATAATTTCCAGGATTCGTCAATTTGCTTCCAGATATTAAGTAGCTCGCACTTCCATTCCCAGTCAATGGAATTGTATGATTTTCATAGCTGCCCAATGCATTTTCCCCAATCATTACAGAATTCAGAGCAAATCCATCATTCCATACGATAGAACAGTTCACATTCTGAGATACATTAGCAGGACTTGGACTTGCAGAAACACTTGAATATCTAGGAGCACGACTATCGGTGTAAAACACGAGGGTTGTATTAGCCTGATTATTACTCGTGTCGTTTGCAAATATGATTATCGTGTTAATACTCTCCTGAGATGCAGCTATTGTAGAATTCCATGCAGTAGTCGATACATTCCCAAGTGTTGTTAAATTTCCAGAATTCAACTTATATCCTGCCCAGCTCAAGTTCTCATTTCCAGAAATATTCACAAGAACTGAAGTTCCGGTGTAACTTGCATTTACCGGTGATAGAACAGTTATTACTGGTGCAGTCGTATCGGGCACAGCCGTTATCGTAAATACAACTCGACTGTTTGCCTCATTGCCAAAAGTATCATTTGCTGACACGACAACTGTATGTGTTGCAATGCTCAATCCGGAAAGAGTAGAAGTCCAACTTAATGCACTGCTCGAGTTTGTCATACTTACATTTGCCGCACCATCCAAACTATATGTCACTGCCACTGGAACTTCGTTAACATTAGCCTGCAAAATTTGCGTCGTGGACGAAGAACTACTTGCATTACTAGGTAGGTTTATTATAACAGTTGGAGGCGTTACGTCTGTAGTATAAGTTCCAGTCAGAGGATCTGCAGATGCAGACTCATTCAATGCATCAAATAGATAGGCATACCAGGTATGCGTTGCAGAATCACTTTCAGAAGCAAATCCACATCCTAAATTGGAAGTTCCAGTTGCAGTGCAATAAGTCCCTGCAGCACATCCAGAGAAGTTTGCAGCACTTGAATTACAAACATAGAGTTTCATAGTCTGCCCAGCATCCGAATCACTTGACACGCTAGTAATTGTAACTGTCGTTCCACCCAAAATAGTAACTGCGTTATCACTCGCACTCGTGAAAACAGACAGTTGATTAATATTTATTGTCTTATTAACAATGGTTTGCGAATTTCCAGCATCATCTACTGAATAATATCTCAAATAATTTGCACCTCTGTTTGCGCTAGTGTATGAAATTAGTCCGAGGTGATCGATCGGCGTTGTAGGACTGCAACCAGCCGTAGAAGAAGTACAATAATAACTTGTAGGATCCGAATCCACATTATCAGATTCATTCAAAGTCACCGAATAGACTGGAACTTTCACAGTTGAAACAGAATTATCACTAGTCGTAGGTTTAGTATAATCTAGATAGAATGAAACATCTAAATTATCACTTGCCGTCTGTGAGTTACCAAGACTATCTTGGCACGAAATATATCTGGTATAAAATCCTTGAGAAGAGACATCATTTATAGAACAATTTGCAATAACACCCACAACTGGACAGGTAGTTCCAGAACCATAGGTGAAATCAGAACTGCTCCATTGACATAACATTCCAGAACTACCAGCTATGGAAATATTAGTCCTTCCATTATCCAGATTGTCAAAATAGCTAGGAACTGAATCATTTTCAACAATTATGACTGACGTATTCAAAGATACTCCCGTAACTCTGTAGGTCACATTAACCGTAGGAGAATACCAATTCCCATCATAAACCCTGCAGAAGACAGTATAATTTCCAGCAGCCCTATTGTGACTATATATGCAAGAGGGATTATAAGGACTAGATATGGAAGTTAAATTCCCTCCACCAGTACATAACCCAGAATCGACTGGACTAGAAGAACTTTCAGAACAGAAGAATGAAAGAGAATCTGAATTCGCATCGGTTACATTATTTGCCTTGACAAATAGGGAAGCAGAAAGCCCTGCAGGATTTGGAATTACTGAAATATTCTGAACAGTCGGAGGTAAATTAACACTGAAAGTGACAGCACTAAAATTAGTATTTCCAAAACTGTCATTCGCATAAACTAGCCAGGTATTGCTTCCAAGAGTAGAATTCATTCCAGTCATATTACTACCACAGGTGAAAGTTCTATTCGTTGCCCCAGAATTATTACTCCACCAGCATGCTTGGAGGTTACCTCCTAAATCAATCTCACTAGCATTCAATGCCGTAATTGAACTATTGTAAGTTGTGCTAGTAGGATAAACAATTGTGATTACTGGAGGCACAGTATCTGCAGTATATGTAACGTTAAAGTATAATACATCAACAGTTAAAGGTCTATTTTGTGTGGCAAACTGAGCTTCCATATTTGCCATTGCTCTCGTCCCAGCAGCCGTAAAGAAATTCGAACATGCCCAGTTCTCTAGAGAAGTAACATCTATACAGGTCATACCTGGATTCGCAGCCACGCCCGGACATGATGGACTAGCTAGAGTATATGATGCTCCACCATTAGCATCTACATCTATCGCACAACCAGAAAGCGTGCTCGTCCCACCAGTAAACCACCATTCATAACATAACTTGACATTAGTAATAGTTCCACAATTTGTAATTGAAGAATTGTATGCAGTCATGTTAAATCCCTGTAATCTGTTTGTATTACCGTTCGAACTAACGTTAGTAACTCCATCATTCAAATCTAAAGCAGAAGGAGTACATTGCCCATTGAATACACCTGCAGTATTAGAATTAATTTCACTATTACACGCCTGAGCTTTCAATACTGTCGGTCCTGGTGGAGCAGCATCAACTGCAAATACAACACTAATTACTAAAATTAAGAATACAACTGCCAATAAAGTTACCACTGGCAAAATCTTTCTCAAATCACCTCTTTTTCCCTTCACTTCCTATTGCCCTCCTTGATTCCTAAATCCTTTTTGACCAAATTTTCTAGATAATCAGAAATATCTTCCCCAATTTCTATACAATGTATCTTTACCTTCTTCCAAATCTCTTCTTCAACCTTCAAACTAGTAGTTTTTCTTACCAAATTGGATTCCCTAATCAGAAATAATGACAAAAGTAGTATTTAAATTTATCTTTACAGTATTATAGTATTATATAATACTCAAATTTCAGAGAATACTTCTTGCTCAGGATATACCGTAACTCCCTGACTGCTAATTTGCATCGATACTATCTTCTTCTGATGCGCCGCTCCTCTTAACTTAAGAATTTCTATGGCATTTTCCCTGAAATTACCATGCTTGATCGCATAAAGAACAAATACTCCATCTGCCAAAAATTCTTCAACTCCAGATTGTGAGAATATCTTTGGAATTTGTTCAGTTTCCGTAATAAGAAAGCTAGTAGCTCCCGTCTTCTCCAAGAATCTGAACAACTGCTCAATGTAAATTCTATAACTATCATCCTTTCCAGTAAATGCCGATGCAATTGCCGTCAGTGAATCTATAACAACAAAGTCAGGTTTAGCAAAATCCGTTGGCAATAAGACCGGTTCAACTTCAATCAACAATTCGCCTTTCTGCTTTGCAAGCAATGCATCCACTTTCCTAGTTATTTCAAATGGATTCAGCCTCAAAAGTTTAAGTTTTTTCTTTGCAATCAATTCATCTGCAGGCCATCCAAAATCCTTCATGTGTTGAGTAAGTTTCTCTTCGCTTTCTTCCAAGGACATGTACAAACACTTCTTGCCTTCCTTAGCCTTATTGACTAACGTTTGCAGGCAAAATATTGTTTTTCCCGAACCAGCACCACCAGCAACAATTACAGAATTGCCTGCAGGAATACCTTCATCCAATAATCCGTCAAATCCTGGAACTCCAGTCACAACATACTCCTTTCCACCCTTCTTGCCCGCAATATTTTTATCAACGACAGCAGGCTTCACCTGCTGAGAACTCATTTCCTTTTTTATCGATTCTGCAATTGCAGAAATGTCTATTTTTTGCCTTTGCTTCTTTATCCCTTCAATTATAATCTTCTTTTTCTTTGGTTCGATATAATCAATATATTTTTTCTTCTTCTTCGTTAACGTAACTAAAAGTTTTCTTTTTTTCTCAGCCTCTTCCAATAATCCCATCTTTATTTAACTCCGTATCTATTCATCACAGATTTGTATATTTTAAATCCTTTTGATTTGGAGAACTTGGTTATATCTTCCTTAGGCAACTTGCCAAGCAAGTCGTCCACTTCCTTCAAGAACTTACCCATCTCAGCCTTATTCTCCAGAGGCTTCTTAACAATTCTATTTCTGATCTTCCACTTTATCTTATTGACAATCTTATTTCTTGTTCTAACGACAATCTTCTGACGCGTTTTCCATTTAACTTCAGTCTTAACTTTGGTCTTTGTCTTTACTTTCCACTTTATCTTAATAACTGGTCGAAGTGCATTATTCATTACCAATTCAATCTGCTTCAATTCCTTTTGCAGTTTCTGTCTTTCCTCGATTCGCTTCTGTTTCTCAGATATTACTTTCTGCAATTCCACAAGGTTCTTTTCCCTCTGAGTTATCTTTGCCCTCAATCTTTCCTTTTCTAAATCGACGTGTTTCTTTCTTTCCCCAATACTTCCCAGCACTGCACTAAATGCATGCGCACTCTTTCTCAATTTCTCAACATTCTCATTTGTAAATTCTTTTCTAGCCCTAATCTTAACCATCTCAGCAACCAATTTATTCTTCTCAGCAAGGAATTTCTGCCTTTCTGCGCCGATGGCCGATTCGTTCTTTATCTTCCTTTCCCGAATCTTTCCATAATCTTCCTGTATCTTTGCATTTATTGCAGGAATCATCTTTCTAATTCCTCCAATCTTTTCAGTCCTTTCTTTCTCAACCTGTGCAATTCTCTCCCTTCTTACTTTTTCCAATTGGGAAACATTATTTTTCATTGCAGCATGAAGTGCATTCTTTCTCGCATCAATACTCTTCTTCAAAGATTCCTTTGCCCTGGCAAATGCAAGTACATATTTCACATGCTTGGCCCTTTCAGATTCAATTTCCTTCTTCAACTTATCATTCTTTGCCCTTGCCAAAACGAGAATTTTCCTTTCCATTCCCTTCAATACATTCGCCGTGTGTTGTCGCAATCTATTCTTTTTATTTATCAGTCCATTCATTTGCCCATTCATAGATGCTACAACAGCCTTTACAGAAGCAATTTTCTTTTTCTCCAATAATTTAACCTGCTTCTTGACATTGCCATTAGCTTCCAAAACAATCTTTTTCTTCCTAGCTTCAAGTCCCTTGAGCTTTGCATCCTCGATTGCCAGAGCTTTCCTGTTGGCTTTCAAAAGTGCGGCATCTTTCTTTTTAACTTCCTGCAAATTTTGATTTACACCCTGCACGGCATTCTTCTCTTTCTCCTCAATGTGCGCACTCTCCTTCTGGGACATATCTCCATATTGAGATAATATTTTCGCCTTCAAAACAAATAATTCCTGCTTCAACGCATCCAGTTCACTTCCCTTATCCTTTCTAATTTCATTTATTCTTGCTTCCTTTTCTTTCCTATGATTCTCCTCAATCTGCTTCTTCTTTACTTCCAACTCAGCTTTCATGAACTCAATCTTTCTTTCCGCAGAAGATTCATCAGATTTAATTTCAGAATGCAATTTTTCCTTCTCAGCTCTTTCCTGAGAAATCTTCTGGTTAATATCCTTTGTCTTTTCAGCACCACCCTTTCGTAAGCTATTCACTTGCTTCTCAAACAATGAAATACCTTCGCCAATAGCAAGTTGCTTCTTACCTTCCAGCTTTTTTATTTCTACATGAATTCTCGCAGACAAATCCTCAGAAATCTTTCTTCTCTTTTCCTCAAGTACAGCCAGCTTGGCACTCTCTTGATCATACTCCTTTCGTTTCTCATCCAGTTTCTCATTAGATTCGGACTTGAATTTCTCAATTCCGTTCTTCATCTTTAAAATACTAGAAGTATCTACTTTTTCCTTAATAACTTCACTCTCGGCAACCGCATAATTGCTTTCGATTCTCTTTCTGACAAGAGCCATCTCATTGGCCAACGCATCAAGCTTTACTCTGCTTTCTTTTTCAATTTCATTCTCCCTCTGCTTTTTCAACTTTTCATAATTAGAAATAATCTCCAGCTTCTTTTTCTCAAGCTCCCGGCTCTGGACATATATCTCTCTTAAGAGTTTGTCTTTCTGTACGTTCAACTCCTGTTCGACCCTTCCCTTTCTCTCCTTCTCCTTGACAACTTCGGATTCAACTCTCTTTTTCTTATCTAATGCATTCCTAACAAGCCTTTCCTCCGATGCCTGAATTGAATTATTTATTCTAACAATTTCTTTTTCTTTTTCAGCATCAACCTGTTTCTTCTTCACTTCCAAGAATTTTATTTCACCAGCAGTCTTCTCCTTTAATTCCCTAGCCAAACCTGCAATTCTCTGCACAGCCTGCAGTTTAACATTCTCCTCCTGTGCTTTTAATTGAGAAATTTTTTGCTTTTCCTTTTCCGCAGCTCTGTGCATTTCAGAAATCTCTTTGTTCTTGGAAGAAATGAAACTCTGCAATCTGCCTTCAGCATTACGTAAACTTTCTTCTCTCGTTTTCACTTCAGCATCAAATTCTCGGTCAATTCCTTTTCTCCGTTCGGCAACAGAACTATTAATTCTCGATTCCTCGTTCTTCAATCCAATAATCTCATTCATCAAAGATTTTTCATGTCCTTGTATATGCTTAAGTTCTCTATTTCTTTCCTCTTGCAAAATTCTCAATCCTTGATTCAATTCTTTTTCGGCATTTTCCTTTCCAGTAATCTTTGCCTGCAATTCTTTTTCCAACAAATCTATGCTTTTTCCATATTTCTCAATCAGTCCTTTTTTCAATCGTATATTTACACCAAGGGCAGAAGCCCTTTCGTTCAACTTTGCCAGAACGCCGGCAAAAAAAGCCTTTTTTTCCTGAAATTCGTTCTTTACAGCATTCTCCCTTTGAGAACCAATCTCTTTTTTCAAATGCAATTCTTCTTTTTCCAGCTCGGCAATAGCCTTTTGTTCCTCAGAAATACCCTTTTTCAAGCTATCCAAAAGAATTCTATTCGTTTGAGCATAATAATCATTATCCATATAATTCACCTAAAAAGGTAATGCTCAAACTGATAACATTTACCACCTTCTTTTTCACCATATCCTATTGAGTAAAGAGAGCTATTTAAATCTAATCAACGAACCCTCTTTGATCATTACCTGCCACTACCTTTTTCCTTCGTTCCCTTAACGAGTCTTCTGATAACTTCTTCCTTCGCCTTACCGGCTTTTCCCCCATAATTATAATTTCCTAATTTCTTTTCCTTACTAATGTCTCTAACCGTTGCCTGAAGGAACGTCTTTCCTCCACTTTCTACCCTTGTCAAAAGCACACTAGCCAGGAAATTCTCTCCCTTGTACTTCCTATGAGTCCATTCAAAATATGCAGAACCTTCCTTCATTGATTTCATAATCATCTTCTTGGCCTTTGCCGATGAGAGTTGTCCGTCTGGCTGCCTTTGAGGAGACAAGTCTCCCGGTCCCAATGAGACAAATTCCTTTTCATCCTTGCAATTAAACATTTTGACAGTTGCAGGATTTCCAGCAGTGAAATTCCATTTTGGAGGTTCAAGTGTCATAATCGCATCTGCTGCGGAATCATAAAGCAACTTATACCTCTGCTCAACTGATTCCTTTGCCTTTATCGCTTCACCAAGCCCAAGTTCGCCTTTGGTTGCCCCAGTTCTTAAAATAGCAAGTTTCATGGAAGCAAGAATTCTATTCAAAGAGTCAGTAAGTCCTTGAATCTCGCTAATCCCACTTCTTTCCAATTGAATTTCAAGATTCCCTTTAGTAATACTATCTACATCAGCAGTCATCTTCCTAATCTGTAACACAACTTCCCGAGAAACAAGATAAACCACAACAGATACAAGAACCGCTACAATTATTCCTATGAATAAAACAAGATTTTTTAACCTCTCAATTGAAGCAAAAGCCTCAGCCCTGTCCATTTTAACAATCATTCCAACATTAATTCTATCCACAAATTTTGTGACTGCAATAACCGGCACACCTCTATAATCTAATCCATTTTCGATGAATTTGTCTATTCCCATGACGGCGGCGTATATTGGTCTGTCTTTAGCCTGTTCCAGAGTCAATACCTCAAACTTTTGGTCTGAGAACCGCCTATCACTAAAGTAAATGACACTATTATTTGCGTCTTTAAATGCAAGCAAACTTTCACCAGTCTCGCCCAGCCCAATTTTATCCTGAACTATTTTATTCAAAGCTTCAGTGCTTACTCTTCCGACAAGAACTCCACCATGGAACGGAGTTGAAACAGTAAAAGAATACTGCTTTGTCGATTCAGAGTAATAAACTGGTTTAATGTATGTTTGATTTCGCGCATTAATGAAATATTTATCATTGGAATTATCTGTTCCGATATCTGTTCCAATAGAAGAAGCAACTACCTTTCCATCGGAACCTAAAACAAACAGCTCATAAAAAGACGGATCAATTTCAGCCATCGATTTAAGCTCTTCATTAGAAAGTGCGCTCTGAATCGTAATCAGCTCAATTTTATTTTTTTGAGCATCCAAAAATGCTTCAATAGTGTTATCCAGAGCATGTGAATTTGTATCTATGCCAGCAAATATCCTATCTCTTAAGCTAATCTGGGCATTATTAAAATTAATCACTTCTATAAAAAATATTGAAATGGCAAATACAATTAAAACTGTCAAAACCAGTTTTGTCTGCAACTTCATCTTACTCTCCTAACTTGCTCTGAATCAACTCTTGTTAGAATTAAAGCAATCCCAAGTAAAACAAAAAGCACAGCAGTACTAAATGCCATAGAAGTATATCCCTCAAAGGTGTAATAAAACACAGGTAAATTCGCCAAATATCCCAAAACTGCCAATCCTCCTATAACTCCAACTAGTCCTCCGGTCCAAGACAACACTCTCTTACTAAAATCAAAACTGAATATGAACCCGGATAAAGCAATAAGAATGAAACAAATCATTGTAGGAATAGCCGGAACACCTGGAATTGTAGTCTTTACTGCACCTGGTGCCTCCGCAACAAACAAACTCTCTATTCCCGTACTTACTCTAAAGAATAATGAAACAAAAAAAGTTAACATTAACAACATAAGCCCAAAGGATATAACAAGAATAAGCAAATTAACAAACTCCCCTCTATCTCGCTTAGCCAACAAATAAACTAAAATTCCTGAAAGTAAGAATGAAAATGATGTAATAAACTTCATACTTACCCACCCTGGAAGAATACTCTTTAGCACGGCAATATCGAGAAACCATCCAATCATAACTACTATCCCTCCAAGAATCACGACTGCAGCCAAAAACTTAGCAATAATACTAAAATTCAGAGATTTAACTCCAGAAATAATGTCCCTTTCTCGCTTATGCTCCAAAACCTCGATAAATTTAAATGACGCAAGTCCAACAACAACAGCACACAACATTCTAATCAACTGAGGAGGCATACCATATATTGTAAAAGTAATCAATCCTCCAAAAACAGTGTAAACCACAAAAGCCAAAAACATTGCATTAGCACTTGCTCTCAATCCCCTCAATGAACCCTTAGTACTCCTCAAAATATTAAACAATCCGAGAGTTGCAAGAAGCGAACCGGTAAACCCAAATCCATACCTTGCCAAAATTTCAGAACTAAAGAATACACCAGTTGATAGAGCATATACAAAGAATAGAACTCCTAAAGAGAGAGGAATCCATTTTAAAATATTCCATTCTTTCTTCTTAATAATCAAAAGATTAATCCCAAATTGCATTAAGAGCAAAAAGCTAATTGTCAAAAATACAATTTTAGAAGCATCCAACCATGCTAAGGCAGAAAACCCATTTATCTTCAAGTACAATCTTGATAAGTCAATCCATTCAGTAATTCCATGCACGAGCCCAAACAAACCTAAAAAGAAGAAACTATTCGCTAATCCGTAGTCTACAATTTTCTTTCTTTTCAAAAAAATTGCACTTGCCAATAACAAAAACCCGAGTCCATAGAAAAAGAACACCCACAACATAGCCTTGTCTGAGAAAATGTTGCTTGTACCTAATAAATGTATTGCATCTGTCACCGTTTAGTCCTCAAAGACGATACAATTCCATAATAGAAAAATACATACGCCACCAGTTTAAGTATATGCCCTACGAAATTGAAAACATCTGACACACTTAGATACATTGTAAATGCAAGCTCAGAAAAGAACGTTGCAATCAATCCTATTATGAAGTAATCTAGTGTCTTACTCCTATTCTTATAGAACACAAATCCATATATTATCGCAGTTATACCGAACAGAGCCATTACAAAATACTCCAGGAATATCTTTAATGCTGTTAAACCAACGCCATCAATAAACATTGCAGGCAAAACCTGATTGTATGTATTATAGATTGCAAGAGGAATCATTACTACTACATAGATAATTGTCAACCACTTTAGAAACGAGAAGTTCTTTCTCTTCTTTGAAACACTTACAATAGCAGAAATAAACAACAATACTGCTCCAACAAATCTTGCTGGAAGCCAGAACCATATTCCCGCATTACTTCCAGGAGTAAAGAAGGGATTAGGGAACCCTTTGAAGGCCATTATATGGAATATATCTATCAAAGCCATGGCCAAAAATGCCCAGCCGATTATACGCACAACATTCGAGCCACTCTGCTTATATGATTTATTTGAATAGTAAAATATGATTATACCTGTAATAATAGTCAAAAATTCAATGACTGCATGATATGGAGTATAAACATTCAAAGGCACAACGAAATACAGAACTGTTTTAGAAAGAATGATTATCGCTAAGAAAATCAACGTCCACACTACGATTGCACCAAACCCTGTTTTTTTAGCTTCTTTCACCATCTTTAAGATTCAAAGGATTTAGCAAGCTTATCTCTTGCAGGCTTCCTCCGAGTAGCCTCTTTTTCATTAAATAATTGCCTAATCTTATTTTTAAACTCTTCCCCCATCGTCTTTATGACTATCCCGCTTTTTTCTAAACTCTCAACATATTCATTCACCGATTCCTGATTTATTCCTTTGCTATTCTTCAAATCCTCAAACTCTTTATCCCCCAGCGGCCCAAGATACTCTTTAAACAGAATTTTTATACTTTCATCTAATTTTTCAGATGGCGCGATAAGCAATCTTATCGCCTTAA
>JBAXMY010000014.1:0-15275 GCA_037134055.1 archaeon | reverse complement strand
TTAACTATGTGCATGAGAATCCAGTCGTCTTCCGTTTTGAAGAGAAAGATAGAATGAATCTAATTAATGCCTTTGCCAGATTAGAATGATTATATTCTACATTACAATTTAATTTATAAACTTGAATTGACCGCAAATGTTATGACCGTAAACTTAGGAAAACAGTTTAAAAAAGAGTTAGAAGCAAGACATAGAAAAGAGAAAACTGGAAATTATTTCTTCCCAGTGGCTATGGAACATGGGATATGTTTTCCAACACTAAAGTTTGTTGCAAATCAATTCGCAGAAAAAAATGGATTTAATATAAAAGAAGAAATTGATTGGGTTAGTGGAAAGAAAGGTTTATCAGTTTTAATTAATGGGGGCATGTTTGTTCTTGTTGACAAATATACTGCGCATGGACTAACTAATTTAGAACAGACTCTCGGTGGAGGGCCCTTGGAAAGCTATAGGAATGAATATCATCTGTTTGGAAAAATTAACAAGAAGGCAATAAACCTTGTTGCTGAGATATCATATTCTCGTGGCACAAGATCAGTTAGAAAAACTATTGACTGTGGAGTATTAGGCATGAATGATGTGTTTAAAGATACACCAACTGGAGAGTTTTCACGTAATGAGTATAGAACTGATAATGAAAAATATTGGTTTGTAACTAGGCCTAGAAAGAGTTGAAAGATGGCAGAAAGAAAGAAATATTTTATGAGATTGCACCTTGAAAGTCTTGAAGGAAGGGAAAGGGTAACTGACATGTTTAGGGGATTTATCTATGCGACTCATGCAGATGGATATCCCATTGCGAAGGGGCATTCAAGAAGATTTGAAGAAGCTGAGCAAAGTATGAAACTCGGAAATGTTAGAACAGCATATTCTGATAAATGCCTGGAAGAGGTATTTAATGAGATACAATCAGAATTTGCCACGCCAATGGTTGGCGACAAGAGTAATCCCCTCATCTTCAGATTTGAAAATCGACAGAGAGAGGGTATTTGTGCTAGATTTCTTGAGTATGCAATGCAGTAATCTTTTAGAGAAATGTTTTTAAAGCATCTGAAATAGAATGCAGCTATGACAAATGGATTGGAACATACTTTTGATCTGGAAAATGACTTGGAACCACAGAAATGCCTAGATTTGATTGGAGCGTTGGGAAAACATACTCATTTTGGATTTGAAATAAAACAGACTAAAGTGACGACTAGACGCTTAAAATATAATCCTAAAAAAGATGAAGTTAATACTGGCACAAATGAAAATCGCTATGCGGTTGATGGAACTTTTGAAGTTCCATTGGATGCAACACTGAAGGCAGCTGGTGAACCTAGTGCAGTGTATATTCAGTTTAACTTTAGACCTAACGTTAAAAATGGTTTAATGAGATATCTAGAATTTAGAGGCGTCGGAGAACAGAGAGATGCAGTAAGATATGAAGCCCAGAAGGAAGCATTCAAAGATCTTGTTGAAGCATATCAGACTGCCAGACCGGTTTATTATAAGACTCAGAACGCTGGTGTTCGTGTACTCCATGATGATGGCCACCATCTAAGAACAGGAAGCGATTGAGAATAGGTGTAATAATTTTCTCTAAATGTTTAAATAATGCTCTGGGCAAGATTGGGAATGACTGAAAAGATAAGTACGGTTCTGAAGGATAAAATAAGATGCCAAATCCTGGAAAGTTTGATGAAAAAGGAGCTTACTTTCTCTGAAATACTAGAAAAAGTAAACCTGCGAGACCATGGACAGCTGAATTATCATCTTGGTCTAATCATTGAACATGATTTAATGATAAAGAAAGATGGAAGGTATGCTCTAACCAAAATGGGAGAAAAAATGGCAATATACACCGAACAGTTCATGATGAATGAGATGTATCCAATTTCCGTTGTTTGTGTTATGGTCAAAAACAAAGAAGGAAAACTTCTGATCACTAAAAGGTCTAAGAAACCCTACAAAGGGCATTGGGTATTTCCTGGTGGAAAGGTGAGGATTGGAGAGAGCATGGCTGAAGCATCAAAGAGAGAGATACGTGAAGAAACTGGATTGGAAATAGAAGTAGACAGAGTTGCTGGAATGTATCCCACCATTGCTTATAATCGGGATGAGGTAAGTTTTCACGCTAATCTGGTTGCTGTGAAAGCTAGAGTAAAGAATGAGAATCATAAGATACAGTTGGATGAAAGCATGGTAGAATATAAGTTCATACATCCAAGCGAGATTGGCAAGCACGAATTTATTCCTTCCAATGAACCTATGATTAAAGATATTGCTAAAAACGGTTTCTCTTTCGAGGAATTTACAGTTAGACAGTAGAAAAGTCGGAAAGTTTATATCTGCCCGTTTGTTTCTTAGTATATGCAGATAATAAAAACTGGGGATGTGGAAGAGAAAGTAGCTGAAATTCTAGCCGATAAAATACATTCTCTTTTGGAGGAGAAGGAATATGCTATCATTTCCGTACCTGGAGGACGAAGTGCTGCGGCAGTTTTTGCAGAGCTTGTAAGAAAGGATATTGATTGGGAAAGAACACATTGGTTTATGGTTGATGAAAGAATGGTTGATATTCTTGACAAAGAAAGTAATTTTAAGGTCTTGAAGAATAATATGCCTAATGAGGCAAACCTACATCCTTTTCTGATTGACTCAGGAGTGGGAAGGTATGAAAGAGAGTTGACAGAGTATCAGGATTATTTTGATATAGCAATATTAAGTGTGGGGGAAGATGGGCATGTTGCGTCATTATTCCCAAAACATCCCTCAATTGGAGACGATTCCGAATTTTTCATAGTAATGGATGATTCTCCAAAGCTTCCCCGAGAGAGGATGAGCTCTTCTAGGCTACTGATTGAAAGATCCGGCACCATAGTCCTCCTATTCAAAGGCGAATCGAAGAGGAAGGCATATGAACAATTCTTTGATAAAAAAATCAGTGTTGAACAGTGCCCTGCTAAATTGGTTAATGTTGCTAAAGAAGTTTATGTGGTAACTGATTTAGGCTAAAAAGAAAAAAGGAAAACGTTTAAAAGAAGATTTGGGAAATCTTCAGAAAGACTAGGTTTTTTGATATTTCCATATCAAAAAGGTTTAAAATAGCTTTTTAAAATATCAAAAAGGTTTAAAAAGCTATTTTTGTATGACAATTTATTCAAAACTAATATGGCAGACAAAGAATCAAGCCTTGATAAGATCAAAAGATTGGTAGTCAATCAGAATACGATAAGAAACGTAGCTACCAGCGCGCACATCCACCATGGAAAGACTGCTTTTACCGATAACTTACTTGCTGCTGCAGGAATGATGGCAAGCAAGAATGCTGGAGACTTGGAAGAAGGAATGACCACTTGGCAGCATTCAGATGAACAGGAAAGATTAATGACCGTTGATGCAGCAAACGTAAGCATGGCTCACGAGTTCAAAGGCGAAGAATACCTGATTAATTTGATTGATACTCCCGGACACGTTGACTTTAGTGGAAATGTTACAAGAGCCATGAGGGCCATTGATGGAACATTCGTTTTGATATGTGCAAGTGAAGGAATAATGCCTCAAACTGAAACCGTATTGAAACAGGCACTACGTGAGAGAGTAAAGCCAGTTCTATTCATAAATAAGGTTGACAGACTTATTAAAGAATTGAAGTTAACACCGGAGCAAATGCAAGCCCGTTTTATGAAAATAATTGCTGAATTCAATGAGCACATCATGAGTATTGCTGAGCCAGAATTTAAAGAGAAGTGGAAAGTCAATGTTGCTGATGGAAGTGTTGCATTTGGAAGTGCAAAAGACAACTGGGCACTATCTGTTCCATTCATGCAGAAGAGAGGAATAAGTTTCAAAGATATTTATAAGATCTATGAACTTGAAGGCGAAGAAAGAAAGAAATGGGTATGGGAAAAGGCACCCATGCATGAAGTTATCCTAGACATGGCAGTTACACACTTACCTACTCCTCTTGAAGCACAGAGATATAGGATTCCAAAAATCTGGCATGGAGATATAGAAACTCAATTTGGAAAAGATTTAATGGACTGTAATCCTAAGGGTGAAGTTGCATTCGTTATTACTAATATTATAATTGATAAGAGATCTGGAAAAGAAATTGCGGCTGGAAGATTATATTCTGGTACGGTTGAGAATGGAATGGAAATTTATGCTAACAATGCAAAAAAGAAATCTAGAGTACAACAGGTTCTTGTTTATAATGGAATCAAGCCAGAACAGATGGATGCAGTTCCAGCTGGAAACGTTCTTGCTATAGTTGGATTGAACGCGGATGTTGGAGATACAATTACTGTGAATCCTCAGACTCCATTTGAAGAGATAAAGCACATATTCCAACCAGTTATCACCAAGAGTATTGAAGTACTGAAGTCTTCTGATTTACCTAAACTTATTGAAGTTCTTAGAAGAGTTGGAAAGGAAGATCCAAGTATTAAGATTGAAATTAATGAAGAGACTGGAGAGAACCTAATGTCTGGAATGGGTGAATTGCACTTGGAAATTATTGAAGGAAGAATAAAGAATGAGAAAGGCCTGGATGTCAAGATGGGATCACCAATTGTAGTTTATAGAGAAGGAGTGAATAAGGACTCTGGAGAGATTGACGTTAGAACACCAAACGGACATAACATTCTATTCTTTAGCATGGAACCCTTGGAGGATTCAGTATTCAAAGCAATGGAAAGTGGAGAGTTGCCTGAAATCAGATTGAAGAAGAAAGCTGAAGATGTTTGGAAGAAATTGAATGAACTTGGAATCGCAAATGATGAAGCAAGGCAGTATAGAGAATTGTACAAGGGAAATGTATTCGAAGATAGAACTAGAGGTATAGTTCTTCTTGGAGAAGTTTTAGACTCAATAATGGATGGATGGAAACTTGTTGTTGATGGAGGTCCACTTGCAAAGGAACCATTGATGAAGAGCAAGATTATTCTTCATGATATAAAGATTCACGTAGACAACGTTCACAGAGGACCAGCACAGATATATCCTGCAGTAAGACAGGGAATGTTTGATTGTATGAAGAAAGGCGGAGCAGTTATTCTTGAACCTATTCAGACGCACTTGATTGAAGCACCGGTTGAATTTATGGGTACCGTAACGAATTTAGTTGGAGGCAAGCGTGGAGTCCTTATCGATGTACAACAGGAAGGAAGCGACACATTCATCAAGGCAAGAATTCCAGTTTCAGAGATGATTGGTTGGAGTAATGACCTTCGTTCTGCAACGGAAGGCAGAGGAATCAGCAGTCTTATGGATCAGGACTTCCAGAGACTTCCAGCAGAATTGCAGTTGAACGTTATCAGAAAGATTAGAGAGAGAAAGGGCTTGGCTGAGAACCAGTAGTTTTATAATCTATCAGTTTTCTTAATTTTTATGGCAAGAATGATGAATGGTATTACAGATATTATAGAATACTGTCGGCAAAGAAGATATGAATTTTATCCAACAATTACAGATGCTAGACCAAGTTATGCTTCTGTGCTTATGAAACATATTCAAGAAAGAGCGGAAAGAGATTTACCAAGAGCACAAATAGAAGGCAATTTAGAGGAGGGTAACCTTGCACATCTTGTTGAAATGGCGGGGCTATTAAGTATTAAGGATGGAATTATAGAAGAAGTAATTTATTCAAAACCTGATGTGTCTATGTTGTATAGAGAAAACGGTTTTATTGTTTGCAGAGCGGGTGCAACAAGTTGTATGTTTCCCATGAGTCCGTTTGAACAAAAAGGAGGGGACATTGTAGACTATCATTCTCACCCTGATGGAGGGGGTGAACTTTCGGATGGAGATGTGGATAATATGATGCAGAGAAATAGAATTACAAGAATGTTGAAGAGCATTAATCCTGCAATCGGAGATTACCACTTCACGATATATCTCCCACATAAAAAAGATGCAGTGTGGTTTGTTCCAAAAAAGATTGAGAACCAGTAGTTTTATAAAACAACTTCACAGATTTCTTCGATGCAATTCATACAAAGATTAAGACAAATCCTTGCTTTAGATGGATATATGGCGTTTTGTCAAGATTGTGGAGAACATATCACTCCCGAAGGAGGATTTGTAGTTCAAGGAAACACCTATTGCGGTGGAACTTGCATTGAGAGATACGCGAGGAGACATTCTGTGAAGATGGGTGTTGATTCAAATGATTTTTATCAGCAAGCTGATTTGATTGCAGCAATAAAAAATGGAAGAGTTAGGAATTTTGGACAGCTTGAATTGCAAGCTAAACGTTTGTGATGTAATTCTTTAGTGCAATTATCTTTAAGTATCCATTCAGTATGTAATAAAAGGTAAAATGGAAATAGAAAACGAACTTGGAAATATCTTTCCAGAAAAAAATGCTGAAACTGTCAGAAGCCTTATGGCCGATGAAGGGTCTAAAAGGTTAATGATTAGAGAAATTGGAAGACGACTTCTTGATTCTCCTTCGATAACATACGGACAAAGCAATTTTGATCAAATGATTTGCATTCTTTCTACAGCAAAGTTTGATTATGGAGATGATGAACCTGTAATGGTTGGTAGAATGATTGTAGATTACTCTAGAAGGAGAGATGTGTTGCCATATGTTATTGATCATATTCCTAAGAGTGAAAATAAAGAAAGAGTTGTAAGAAGACAAGAACTTGGGGAAAGATGTTTTATTGGACTTAGTTTATTTTATGATAAATTACAGAGAAGGTATGAAAGACAAAGTGCACCACATCCAGAATTTTATAGGGAAGTTGGGATCAGCGCATTCAGAAGAGAAGGTCTGCCAGAAATTGCGGACAACTTCAAAAATTGGGAAACGTTCGTTCGGGAAACTTTTGCCTGGATGAATGAATAAAAATAAAAATTGTTAGTAGATGTTAAACTACTATTTCATTATAGGTCTGTTATCAATCATGATGTATGCTCTTCTGCCTGCAATTTCATAGAATTGATTTGTTGAACCATTAGCTATCTCAGTCTTCAGTGTTAGTGCTGAATCTACTTTAGATTCTAGTTGATTTAACTTTGAATTTGTTAGATCTGCTTTGTGCATAGAATCACAGCTGTTTAAAGCAGCCATAATAGCTATTATGTAAAGTCCTGGTCTTTGAGTCATTCTATTTACGTCTTCCCCTTGAATTGAAAAGATCATACAGAATTGGAACCACATAGAGAGGACTTACTACTGCGGCAGTAACTGCCTGTCCTAGCCTGTAATCTACAGTCTTCCTTGCATCCCTGGTTTTCTCATCCCATACTGGTTTACATAGTAGAGTATCTAGAACACCTTCTATTGCACTTCTTCGCACATCTTCATTTCTTTCGTTAGTCATATTAGTATCTCCTTTGATGCATTTCAATATCTCTAGCTTCCTGCACAATCTTCTGAATTATTCTTTCACCCATTCCTTTAAGATCAAATTCTCCAAGGTATCCATATCTGAATTCGCATCTTCGTACTCTTTCTGCTTCATCTTCGATTCGATAGCTTGCTGTTGGGATTTCTTTCCTTGCTCTGTTGTTTTGTGCTGTGTTTATCATTTTTACCTTTCTTATGTGATTTTGTACATTTTAGTAGACATATTGATTTACCCTGAAATATAGGGGGTTAGCTCTGATTATTTACGTCCGAGTAGTATGTCTAGCTTTGATTTTAGTCTTCTCCCATTTGGATTTTGTCCTGCTCGTGCGAGAGTACGTCTAGCATGCATTATTGATTGATATTCATCCTTTGTAAGCTGCCTAATATCTCCAGTTTGACCGTAATGATTTAGTGCTTTAACAACTAGACTGGCTAGCCCATAGTTTTTGAAAGCTCCTTCCTTTTTTGAAGATTCTAAGGCACCTTCAATCATTGTTAGATAGTCTCTGCATATTTCTTCTGCCTTTCCCGTTACAATTTCCCCCCGAACTGGCAATGTTTGTTCGACCGAATCGAATAATCTTGAATAATCCTGAAGGTCCTTGAGAACTCTTGAATCTATAGAATGATTTGAATCTCCAATTATTAGATCTATCCTGTTGGAAACAGTTCCTTCTCTTGCTAATGCGACTGCATTCTCAGGAGTATTTTTATATGCAGAGCCAAGAGTCAAATGCTCTCCGTGTTCTTTAATTGTTTGAGCTATTGTATCTGCTTCCAGCTCAGCATAAAGTCTTGCTAGTTTCTCAGAATCTCTTAGAACTGTAAAGGATCCCTTTATCTTTTCTATCTTATTTATTGTATCTAGAAGATCCATAACTTTTGTGTTTGTGCATCTTGGGTTTCTTACTAGATTTATTAGATATTCATTAAGCTCTGACATGTGCAATTCCTCCATTCTTCATTGAACGATAAACTCCTGAGAGAAGATTGTATTCTCCTTTTGTGACTGTTCTTAAAGCTGAACTTGAACTTATTTTGAGTAATCCTGAGTTTAGGACTGCTAGTTCTCTTTCTGCGCGTGGTTCATATTCTAGTTGTCTCTCTAGAATATTCCTAAGTTCGAAAAGATACCCTTGAGTTTCTTGTCGTACTTTTTCTTCGTCTAGCGACTCTTCACTTTGAATTCTTCTAGTTCTGGATTCTACTGCTTTAGCGTATTGGGCATGTTTTTCTTTCAATTCTCTGCGAATGCTCTGAACTGTCTTGAGATTTGCAAGAGCAGGTTCGAGTTTCTCTTTAGACAGTTTCTTATCTGAGAAATATTTTCTCAGTTCACTAATTTGAGATTTGCTTTCTGGACAGAGAGTTTCCTTGTGCTTTCTTAGTGCTTCTGCGATTCTTTCTTTTCCAAGTGCAGAGTATGTGCCCGATAGAGAAAGCATGTTCTTTGTGACACCGCTAGCTTTATCGCGTTCGATACCTCTAAGTAATGTTGCCTTGCCTTCCAGAGCTTCTCCCAGTTCGTATTTTGCATTTCTTATTTCTGAATTATAGTCTCCGATGGTTGAAGAAAATGCATAGGCAAATGCTCCGGCGACTGGTCCTAATAAGAATGAAATGGCGGCTTTAGGTAGATCAATATTGTGAAGAATTTCTTTTAGGGCAGATATTGTTTGATAGTGCTGCATTGCTGAATATATTGCCACAGTGGCTACGGCGCTTCCAACTATTCCAATTAGTGCACTTGCTCCATTAACAATTATCTTCCTTCTTTCAAACTTTTTTACATTCCGATTTAGAAGAGATATCTTTTCTTCGAGATTCATTTCTTTACCTCCAGTAGAGAGTCTACTTGCTTGAGCCACTTGCCTACTTCAGGCTTCTCACACTGGCATGGATCACCAAGACCGATTAGACCTCCCCTTGCTGGAGATTGCGAATCGTATTTGAGAATCCTTCTCACCGGCTGCCCATATTCTGGAGCTAGAACCTTTAGAGCTTCACCAATCATCATACTTCCAACTATCTGGTTTGTCATGATTACGCTTGGGTCTGGTGTGTGTCTACAGCTGGATGCTCTTCTCTGTTCGGCTAGAGCTTTTTCTACTCCAAGCTTACAATCAAGGCATGCACTCTTTCCAGGTTCATAGACTACTGTCTGTCCAGATCTTGGGTCGGTACCACCGCTTACGAGTGGAATGTGATTACGTACTGCATAATAATTGATTAGTGCACGTACTGCGAAGCTGTCTACACAGTCAATTATCAAGTCTGGCTTGTTTGATTCAAAATATTTTGATTTTGTGTCGAGCTTGTCAACTATTCCCTTTACTTTAACACCTGGTACAATTACTGAAAGTCTATCTGCTAGAGCACTAGATTTCTTTTTGCCGACTGCGTCATAGAAAAGAATCTGTCTGTTCAAGTTTGTTGATTCTACTTCGTCATCGTCCATTATGTCAATGCTTCCGACGCCTTCTAGGGCTGCTCCGAGTGCTGCGAAGTTTCCAAGTGCTCCGGCTCCGACTATTAGAACTTTCTTTCCAGAAAGGTCTGCTCTTGCAACTTGCTTTTGAGTATCCCTCTCGAATCTTCTATCTGCACCCATGGAATATGCAAGTTCAGATGCTGGAGTTTCATTCTCTTTCAAAGGCATTAGTATCTTTCTAGTTTCTTCTGCAATCATACCCCCAAGTACTGCGCTTGGAATGTTTCCTTGCTTTCTTCCTTCATATTCTTTAAATTCTGGGAGTTCTTGAGGTGAAAGCTTGGCCTCTGCTCTTTGCTCGTCAACTGCAGTGTAGATTACTGCCACTTTGTTTTCTTTTGCATACTCATATAATGCTTTTCTTGATTCCAAGGTGTTTGTTGTATCAATTATGAGATTTGGCTGACCGATGAATGGAAGAGTTGTTGCATCTACTCTTAGATTTGCTCCAGTTACACTTATTGAAGAGTTCATCTTTTCTAGGATTTCTTCAAGTGCCTTTGCTCTTGATTGATTTTGCTTTGCCTCATACATTAGAGCTTCTCTTTCTTGCGCTGGCTCAACCTTTCTTGAGTCATAAATTTCTAGAGTACCAACTCCCAGTGCTGCGAGAGCTGCTGCAGTGTACTGGGCAGCAGGTCCTGAACCTAGAATTGCTACTCTTGCTTCTCCAAGTTTAGTCTGATCCCATCCTTGAATTAGCTGCTGTCAATTGAATCTGTCATCAATGGTCATCTTCGATCCTCCTTTGGTTGCCCAATGAATGGATGAGAATCTCCGTCTACGATTGCTACAAGATCTTCATTTGTTTGTGCAGCTAGCTCCTGCTTTGGTTGTTCACTTTCAACATGCTTCACTTTATTTCCATTTCTTGGATTTCTTTCTTCTACCGGTTCTTCATCATATCCATTCCAGAATCTTTTGAGCCATTTTCTTGGAGCAAATTCAATTGAGGGCATGCTGAATGCTGGTTCTAGAGATACTTTTGACTTAACTTCTTCTTCCATTCTAGCTTCGTCCAGCATGTAATATTCTGAAACTGGGACTACATCAAGTTCTACCACTTCACTTTGGTCTCTTGACTTCTTTGTTCCATCTGAAAATTCTCTTGTTGCAATTTCAGAATATGGTTCTGGGTGACTCTTGTTTGCGTTGACTACAAGTCCGTAGGTGTATCCTATTTTCTTTTCTTCAACTATCTTCATGGATCTAATTTCTGGAGCCTGCTGTCCGTCTTGCAGTGGAATTTCACATCTAGTACTATTGTCCTTATCTTCCAAGATGAGTGTTCCATTTTCAACTCTGCTTTCTAGATTCTTTAGATTGCGTTCTCTAGATTCTGTAAAGTGGTTGTAGGCTGCA
Organism: archaeon; assembly: GCA_037134055.1. Classification (GTDB taxonomy): domain Archaea; phylum Nanobdellota; class Nanobdellia; order Pacearchaeales; family GW2011-AR1; genus JBAXMY01. The sequence goes on along the minus strand of JBAXMY010000014.1, from coordinate 4,074 downwards.
GTCTTGTTCAAGCACATTTGCTGTCCTTCTACGTCTGTTCCGGAGAAGAAGGTATTCATCATACCGTGGCTGTGCCACCATCCGATTATTTTATATCCTTCTCCACGAAGGGCGTTGTTTGCTCTTATTACGTCGTCTCCGTTCAAAGTGTAGAGTGCTCCCTGTCCTATCTGTCCTCCTGAAAGGTATGAGTCCCAGGCAATTCCATCTTCAGAAGTTATTGGGGCAATTAGGTAACCACCACATTCAACTGATCTGCCTGCAACTTTGCATGCTAGTTCAGCATATTTGTATGCTCTTTCAAATGCGAAAGTCGTTAGTTTAAGCTTTCTTGCTGGCTTTTCTTTTGCAATTTCTCTAGGAGTCTCATTTTGAGTTGCCACTAGAAGAGTATCTAGAATGCTGCTCATGCTCTACCTCCTTCCACAATTGGAATGCCAAGTCTTCTTGCGTCTGCTGCAGAAATTCTTTGACTTGAATAGTTTTTGCCAGAGGCGTTATAGTCGTCCTGATCCTTATTTCTAAGTCCGTTGATTAGAATCTCTCTAGTTCTTCTCAGTTTCTTTGCAATTAGATCTCCTGCATCTCTTCCAGATGTTGGGAGTGCGTTATGACCGAAACAAATACTTCTTCCGAAGTCTCCATAACCTCCCATGGCGTATGGTCTGGCTGCTCTTGATAGTAGAACTGGAGTCTCATCACATGCTAGATTATTTCCATCTTTGAAAACTCTGACTCCAACCTTATTTTCTTCAAGATGATAGAACTCTTTAGTGCGAGGGTTATGGTAAACTATTGCTGGAACGTTTATGAACACAAAGTATTCTCCATTGTGCATTTCGAATCCGAATCTGTCATCTTTTCCTTCCTCAAATGTTTCCTTTCTTGTAAAGTTGAGTAGTTCGACGTCTGTTTCTCTTAGCTTGTCTTTTATCTTTTCTTCAGTCAATCCTGCTAGGCCTGCCTTTCTTACTTCGGCTGCTGCTGCGTTCAAAGCCTTTGATTCAATGTCTTCAGAGTCATATTTATCCGCAATCTCAAATTGTTCTCCATTTAGAGTTAGTCCTTTCTTAGATATCTTGTCTGTCTTTCTCAATGAGTATGCTGCTCCATCCATTATAACAAAGTTTTCTTTCAGATAGGATGCTGACTCATTTGCCTTTGGCTCAGCTTTTTGTTCTCTGTAGCCGAACATTGCGTCTAGAGTTTTATCTTTCTTACTTCTTGCTATAACTTCTTCTACCTCATCTTGATTCTTTAGTTCTGCTTCAACTCTTTCATAGGCTCTTGCTACGAATGATTCTAGTTCTCTTGCTGATTCAGCTTTTATTCTTTTTTCCTTTGCTAGAGCAGGAGTTCTTCTTCCTTCTCCGAATACTACGTCGAGGTTAGCTTCAAATTCAGTTGTTCTTAGGTATGGAAATACTTGAAGATAAATCAACTGAGGAACTGATAGTCTTGAACGATCCATGTCCTTGCTGGTTATCTCTGCAAGTCTTATTTCTGCATAGTGTTCTGATATTTTTCCCAGATTCTTTGCAATTCTTCCTTCTAGCAATGCATCTAGTGTGGAAAGGTCTGCGACTTCTCTTAGAGGATTTTTTCTGTCTGAAAGAATAAATCTCTTTTCAACAAAGAAATTGCTTCCTTCTTCCTTTTCAGATGGTGTGTAGACCTTTCCATTTACTACAAAGACGTTCTGGTTTTTAGATAAATCAAATAATGGATGTCTTGGTAGGGTTTCTATACCTGGAATCTCTAGTGATAGTTCTTCCTTAGATTGAGCGAGTAGCTTTATCTCGTTTGGGTGTACGAACCATGGCACTCTTCCTTCTAGATTAAGTAGAATCTTATCATCTGATATGATTGCCTTAACCTTTCCCCGAGTACCCAGAGCAACTCTGCTTGTGTCGCCCTTGTGGTAGTAAGTTTCGTCACTACCTGTGGTCCTTACAATTGCTACCTGTGCGCCGTTCTTGAAGTTCATTTTCTATCTTCGAGTTCCCCACTAGTTTAGCAACCTGTAGAGTCCGCCTTGCTGAACACCAGATATTTCTATATCTAGTTCTCTGTATGGAACTCTTTGTCCATTTGGAAGCTCGTGTGCCTTTTCTACGAGATAGTCTGCAAGTCTATCGGTAAGTTGTGCAGTTCGTCCGTTGACGACTACTACCCTACCTCTTGCACCTAGCTCATTAGAAATGCTTTCTGCTTGTCGACGATCTTTATCTGAAAGTTCGCCTCCAACCAGATATTGTATGGCATCTCCAACTGTCTTAGTAGCATAATCAGCTGGCATCTTGTTTGTGACGGCATCTGATCTGCCAGAAAGACCTGTTCTTGCATACCCTACAATAGGCATATCCACTGCTGGACCTGCTTGAGCTCCTGCTTCGGCAGCGCCTACTTGGTCTGTTCTTGTGTCTCTCATTGTTTTACCTCCCGGATTTCATTTAATTGCTCCTCAGTTTTGCTGAGAATATTTTCGAGTACGACGAGTCCTTCTTTGTATGCTCTCTCGTACTGTCTTCCTTTATCGCCAAAGACATCTTCCCAGTCTCCTTCGACTAGTGTCTGTGCGAAACTTCCTTGCTCTCTGAATTCTTCTTTTGTTGCGTTGATTAGGTCAGATCTGGATATTCCAGATTTTTTCTTTGTGTCTAGCTCACGCTTGATTGCGTAGCTGCTTGCTCTATCGACTATTCCCTTAATCTTTGCACCACTGATGAGATGCTTGTAGGCGAATCTTCCGAGCTCTTGTCCATTTCTTGTGACTACTCTGTAAACTGGATGGGCAGTGTTGTAAATTTCATTTGCAATTACTTCAGCAGGATCTTTTCCATCCTCATTACCTTCTGCAAGAATTGGCTTGCTCTTTAGATAAAGTCCGAATATTTGCTTTGCTGCCTTATAGTCTGGTCTTGGAATTCTTATCTTTGTGTCAATTCTTCCGTCACGAATTACTGCAGGGTCTAGTACATCCTCTCGGTTTGTTGCTAGAATTGTGATTACGTTGCTATGACCGTTTAGTCCGTCCATTTCTGCAAGGAACTGTGGAACTATGGTATCTGAGATGTCTGAAGATATACCGGTACCTCTCTTCTTTAGAAGAGAATCTGCTTCGTCAATGAATACTACTACTGGAGCCTTTGATTCTTCAGCTGCTTCTCTTGCTGCTTCATAGATTCTTCTAATTGCACCTTCTGAGTTACCTAGCCACTTGTCTAGAATTTCTGGTCCGTTAATTGTTATGAACTGTCCAGTACCTTCTTTGTCTTCTCCATTTACAAGCTTTGTAAGGTTGTATGCAATGGATCTTGCAATCATAGTTTTACCACAACCTGGTGGGCCGAATAGAAGGATACCCTTTGCAGGTCTTCTTCCGTATCTTTCGTAAGTTTCCTTGTGAACGATTGGCATTTCAATTTCTTCTTTTATTGTTGCAATTGTTTGTTCAAGTCCACCGATGTTACTCCATGGTGCAACTGGAATCTTTTCTAGAGTATACTTTGTTTTCTTTGTTCCAAGTCTTGCAACTATGATTTCCTTTCCTCGATTTAGAAGAACTTCTTCACCCTTCTTTAGATCTTCAAGTGCATTCTCAACCATGACGGTCTCGCCTTTGTAGTTTACTCTTGCTCGATTATCAATAATTTCTTCTACAGTAACGACTTCTCCTGAAACGTTTGGGAATTCTGAGAATTGAAGGAATGCCTTTGCCTGTCCGTTTACTAGAATTCTTGCACCCTTCTTTATCTGAGCCTTTAGTTCAGCAGTAACCGGTGTTTCAAATGATTCACCACTATCTAGAGAGATACGTGCAGTTTTCTCAGCAACTCCGACTACGGTTGCAGCCACATAGGGTGGCTGACTAAGTCTTTTAACTTCTTCCTCTAGAAGTATTACTGTTGTCTTTAGATCCTGTTGATTTGTCATTGTGTTTTCTCCTGTACTTTTATAGTACTGTTTACTAGATAGGGATTTACCCTGAAATGTAAGGCTCCTTGTCCTTTCCATTCTTTGTTCGTTCGTAGGTATTCTGTTGTCATTTTCGTATTACCTCAGTACTATTAG
>JBAXMY010000013.1:0-16142 GCA_037134055.1 archaeon | reverse complement strand
AAGTGGAACTGCATTATCAAGATAATTCTGATTAATATACTGTAATCCTAAAAAGGATAGTCCAGCAACACCTGCCTGTAAACCTGCTCTTGTAGTTCTAGTAATATCTTCTAGAAAACTCGTGCCTCTTAATATCCTTTCCACCATACTATTCCTAGGAGTAATTGATATTAAAACTGTACTATGGTATTGTTACTCCCAGCCAGGTACAACAATAGAAAGGTTTAAATACCTCGGGGAATGGGGTTTTTTATGCAAAGAGGCATAATTAGAACTGGAATTGAAGCGTTTTTGGGCGCAGCTCTTTTAGTTGCACCAATGACTGCTGACGCTGCTACAAAGAGAAAACCCGTAGAGACAAGTACAAACAAAGTATATGTAGTAGAGGGACAAGTTTTCAATTCTAAACCTGAGGTAATAGTAATCGATGGTAGAAAAGTGGTATTCAGTTCTGAAACACCAGTAAGCATAGATAAATATGTAAAACAAATAACACCAGCTAAATCAACAGTTCCTGTAAGTCCTACAAATCCTATAAAGAAATCTCCTGCAAAGGGAAGACAATTCCAATATCAAACTTCTAATCCTTGGAAAGACCGAACAGACATTCTTTTGGCAAGAACCGTTTTTGGTGAAGCAAGAGGACTTTTAAGAGAAGGAAGAGTAAACGAATCATACAGTATCGCATACGTTCCAGTAAATAGAGTTGAAAGTGGGATAAGATATTTTGGAAAAACTATAAAGGAAGCAATACTCAAGCCATATCAATTCAGCTGTTTTAATAGAAACGACCCTAACAGAAAAGTAATACTTAATCCAATGAAGTATGACCCTCAAACATTCAAAGAATGTTTAGTGATCGCGAAGAATGTTTTAGGTAAGATTGTTTCAGACCCTTCAAGTGGGGCAACATTATATTATAATCCTAAAATAGTCAATACGCCTGCATGGGCTAATTCACCAAAAGTTTCTCCAATCAAACCAGACGGAAAGGTTAGAGAATATGCCGGATGGACGAGCATACATAATTTCTATGATGTTAAAAGACCTAATAGAAGGACTTAATTATTAACACTACATAATAGTAACAAAACGAAAGATTTAAAAAGCCAACAAACAAGAAAATAAACATGACAACCGATACTATTGACAGAAATACGAGAAGGACAACTAGAGCAAGTCCACTTGAGAAAGATCTTGAGGTACTTAGAAATTATGGATTTGAAGAGCCACAAATTGAAAGAATGTTCGAAGGCGTTGACCAAGAGTTTGGAGATGAAAGAGGGATTGGAAGGAAGAAAGTTAGCCTTGTCAAAGCAGTTAAAGAAGTTTATTCACCTTCAGAATTGCAGAGAATTGCAGTTAATGAACCTGCATTTGATAATTTTGTAGATCTTATTTATGGAACGGAGATATTTAGAAATGAGATTTCCACTGATAATTTTGATGTTACCTACAAGAGAGCTTTGGAAGTTATCAAGCCTCTAGGTGGAGTACGGGAAGCAATGTCGCTCTTGCAAGATATTGAAGATGGAGAAGATAGCGTATACAGTGGCGGAGTTAATAGATCTGGAGCACTAAGTTTGATGAAATATCTTATCAAAGAATCTGAAAAAACTGGATACAGCCCAGAAGCAATACTTAGAATGGATCAAGATAGATTATTGAGAACAAAATCTGGAATGGAATTGTAGTTTTTTACTTTCCTGATTAATTATTCTTTGTAAATAAACTTTGGAATCATCTTTTCTGCTTCCTTTCGCTTCTTTTGATGTTCCTTTAGGAAATTATTGATTTTGTCGATGGTAATCTTCTTTAGTTCGCCGGAGAGAAGTTTGCCAGACTTATAGTCTTTGTAAATCTTTTCCAACTTGGCATCATCTTCTTCGAGAAGCATTCTCAAATACTGGAATGAAACGTCAATGTCTGGATTTCCACCATGTCTTCTATGTTCGTCCAAGGTGTCACGTCCGCCGGAGAAAGCGTATTTGTTTATTTTCTTCTTGACTTCTTCTGGAGAATCTGTGGTAATGATTGAGTCAGATATTGAGGATGACATCTTTCCAGCTGTTCCCGAGAGAGGAGGAAGGAATACACACTGTATGGATGCAGGTTTATAGTGTCCTAGTTTTGGCAATACATCGCGGGTCAATCTAAAGTGGGGATCCTGGTCTATTGCATGTGGAATAAGGCAAGGAATTTCTTTTTTCTTTATTACTGATGGCAAAAAGGCAGGAACTGCCTGCATTGATGTGTAGAATATTGAACCAAGATTGGATTGGTCTGTCATTCCAAATGCCGCCTTGACTGTGGAAAAGTTAATTCTCTTTGCCACCTTGCATGCTTCCTTATACATCAGTCCTGCGTGCTGACTGTCTACTATGAAATGCGTCTTCTTTGGGTCAAATCCTAGAGCGATGATATCTAGCATGTTCTCTTTCATCCATTTTTGTCCATCATCCCAGGAAAGATCCTGTTTGAATAGAAATTTTTCTTCATCTGGGAATTGGAACCACAGCTCTACGCCAAATTTATCCTGCAGCCATTTGGTAAATATCCAGGGCATTAGATGTCCTAGGTGAACTGGACCGGAAGGCGCTCTACCCGTATAAAGGAAGAATTTATTTCCTTTTTCATATTCATCAAGAAGCCACTTTAAATCACGTCCTGCAAAGAATATCTTTCTGCGGAGCATGAAATGTAAATCCTTGGCATGCTTTTCTATTTGAACTAGTAGAGATTCATCTATTTTTTCTACACCAAATTCTTTTATCAAACTATCATAGTCTACGTCTCCCGAGACTTCCCAGGGTGTCACTGCAAATTCTTTTTTCATGCCTAAGGGAGTGTATCAATATTTATAAAGATTGGTACATGCATTTGTTTATGGTAAAATTGAGGATCAGAAGAGCTCACGCTAAAGCAATGATGCCAGTTTATGCTCATCCGGGAGATGCTGGAATGGATCTTTTTTCCGTTGAAAATAAAATTCTAAAGCCTGGAGAGAGGGCAATTGTTAATACCGGATTGCATGTTGAAGTGCCGGAAGGATTTGAATTGCAGCTTCGTCCACGAAGTGGTCTGGCCATTAAAAAGGGAATTACTCTAGTGAATACTCCTGGAACGGTAGATTCCGGATATCGCGGAGAGATAGGACTTATCATGATTAATCATAGCAAGGAAGATTTTGAAATAAAGGAAGGAGACAGAATTGCACAGGCCGTTTTAACCAGATTTGAGAGTGCTGAGTTGGAAGAGGCTAGTGAATTGTCTGATTCAAGTAGGGGAACTGGAGGTTATGGCTCTACTGGTGTGAGTGGATAAGATTTATATATCACAAAAGAGTTAATTTATCATGAGAAAGTTGGTGTTGTTCGCGGTTTTGTTCTTGTCTTTGTGTTTATTGTCATTTGCTTCTGCGCAAATTATAATCAGTGCTCCGGAGAGTATTTACAATGTTGGAGATTCGTTTAATACTAGTGTTAAGGTAATGCCTCTTGCTGCAACGAATGGTTATTTGAGTGTTAAATTAGCGTGTGATTCTGGAGAGGTTGAAATATTCAAGAGTCCATTCATTGTTCAAGCAAACGCACAGAGAACTATTGGAATTGAAAGTGCATTTGACAGATCCATTATAGGTGATGTAAATGGAATTTGTTCTTTACAGGCTTCGTTTGGAAATGAAAATACTAGGACATCAAGCTTTACACTTAGCAAGAAAATAAATGTTGATTTGAATGTTTCTGGTATTATAGTTGAACCTGGACAGGGAATCCCTCTTTCAGGCATAGCTGTGAAGGAGAATGGGATACTTTTCAATGGAGAAGCAAGAGTAGTTGTTTCAGGACTTGGAATTGATGAGCCTATTCTTGTGACTGATGGAAGGTTCTCTGGCAATGTAACTCTCCAGGCCGATGCACCAGCAAATAATTATGCAATTGCATTGATTGTATCTGAAAAGGACGCATCTGGAAATGTGATAAATTCTGGGCGTTCGGAATCTCTGTTTGGAGTCAAACAGGTGGTAAGAAGATTGGTTATTACTACGGATAAAGAAACCCTTAATCCTGGAGAAAGCATAGGATTTATTGTGAACGCCTATGATCAGACAAATGTTTCAATGATTGATGATATAAGCCTCGTGGTTTACCAGCCAAATGGAAATGTATTTTCAAAGAGAATAGCAAAGACTGGAGAGCAGTTGTCCATGGGTACTGAGACTAACTTCCAGCCAGGATATTGGAAAATCGAAGTCGGCCAGGACAATAGGAAGGAAATAAAAACTTTTAATGTCAATGAGCTTATGAAGGCAGATTTCAAGCTTGAGAATGATACTCTTAAAGTTACAAATACTGGAAATATTCCATACACTAAACCAGTTGAAATTCTCATTGGAGATACACCAGAATTGAAAGAGCTTGCAATTCCAATTGGAGAAAGTCAGACGATGGCACTTTCTGCTCCAGATGGAGTTTACAATATTACGATAAAAACAAGTTCAGAGGTTACCGAGTTGGGACATGCATATCTTACTGGAAATGCCATATCTGTTGGAGAAGCAGCTCAGGTAATAAAAGAAAATGCAAAAACAATTCTTTGGATTATAATTATATTTGTTATTGCAGCTTTTGCAGTGAATTATTACAGAAAATCTTCTAGAACACCAACATATAGTAAATATACTGGATTTAGTTCAAGTCCTGCCAATAGTAATAGAGAAATAAAAAGAGATGTCGCTGGTGAAAAAGTTAAAGTTAGTTTGCCAGTAGCATCTGGGATGCAGGCGTCAAGACAGGCATCTAGGACTCAGGCAGTAAAGGAAAGGAGATTTGATACCTATGGAACTAGGAAGGCAGAAAGAGTGGATTATAAGGAAGTAAGAATTGACGAAGGAAAAAAGGAAGAGAGCGTCGTTATTGCCATATCCTTCAAGAATCTTCATCACATAGGTAGTTTAAAGGGTGCGGCACAGGAAGAAATTGATAAGGTAGATTCAATTGCCAAATACTCTGGTGCCAAGGTGTATGATGACAGAAACTATAAGATAATAGTTCTAAGTCCCTCATTGAGTGGCGGGAATATTGAAAGCTTGATTTCGAAGATGATTAAATCTGGACAGAGCATAAGGGACTCGCTGGTAAATCACAATAGAAAGTTTGCACAGAAGATTGAATTTGGAATGGGAATGAATACTGGCGAATTGATTGTTGACAAGTCTGGAAAATTCATGTCCTATGGAAATACGATAGTGGCTGCAAAGAGAATTGCAGACAATGCAAAGAGCGACCTATTGCTTTCTTCATTGGCACATAGAAAGAGTATTGGCACTGGAATAAAATTCGAGCAGGTTGGAGGCAATTGGAGAATTTTGAAGATTGTTGACAGAGCTAAGCACGAAGAATTCATCGATAGATTCATGAATCGCCAGAGTAGATAGAGATGATTAAGCTAATTATATTTGACTTTGATGGTACACTTGCAGATACGAAAAATGTTATTCTTGGTGCAATGGAACGTAGTTTTTCTGAATTCAATTATCATATGGACCTTGAGCATGTAAGAACTGGGGCAGAACCCCTGGATGCATTGTTGAGAAAGTTTGGTGTTGAAGAGAAAGTCCTTCCAACCATATCAAAGTGGCTTAGCACAAGCTTCCTTGAAAAGGTTGAGGATCTGGAACCAGTTGACGGCTTGAAAGCATTAAAAAAACTAAAGGTTGAGAAAATAGTTGTGTCAAATTCGATTCATGCGTTCATAGCTGACGGACTAAAGAAGTTTGACGCATTGTTCTTCGATGGAGTGTATGGAGCAGAGGATTTCAAGAACAAGGATGAAATGTTCGCCAGGTTAATGAAAGAGAGAAAAATAACTCCTTCGGAATTGGTATATGTTGGAGACAGACCGGTGGACACACAATTAGCCAAGAGAGTTGGTTGTGTTAGTATAATTCTAGCGAACCAGCATTCCTGGGCGAGCAAAGAGGAAATCCTGTCTTCCAGTCCAGACTTTATTGTTGAAAGTCTTTCAGATATTCCTGGATTGATTGATAAATTGAATAAAAAGAAGAATTAAATCTCAATCAATCTATCTCCATCTGTGTAATATCCTAGGTGCCCGACTTCTCCTGGAAACAATGCTGATATGAATGCAAGAGAGACATTGTCTAGACCCATGTCCTGTGCTTTTTTCATTGCGTGCGCTTTAAGACAACGAGGGCAACATTCATTTGCATGCTCTTCATCTAAGAATGCAATCTTTGATAGGGCATTTCTTCTAGTAAATTCTTCCAAGTTTGCAATAAGATCATCTGGAATTAGAGCACCCAGCTTAAATGCCTCTCTCTTTGAAGATAAAAGTGATTTCACGAGAAGAGGTTGGACTGCTCTTGCTGCGAAATTCAGTTCAGTTGCAGGAAAATTAGTGTTTAATGTCATTGTAGATGTTCCCAAGCCGGTTGTTATGTATTGGCTTAGTAAGAAACGGACATACAAGTATATCTATAGCCCTTAATGGCGTTCAGGTGCTTTATAGCCCACTTGATGTTCATAACATATAAAGATGTATTGAGTTTAAATAGTTTATGTAGGATTAGCACATATTATTTTGGAAGGATTTATATATAAATATCGACGATAAAACTCATGGCTGATGAGGGAAAGAGATATAGAGAAGCTGAAGATCCTCTAAAATATTTAGTTGATCTTCGTAAAAGAAAACAAACTATTGAAAGAGAATTTAATGTTGCAAGAGATGCGGGAGATATTAAAAAAGCAACGAAATGCGCTGAGAGATTTTATGAACTTGGATTTGCGTATCATCAAGTCGCCTGTGAGATGATTAATGATTTTGAAAAGGCAATGGGGAATGAGTATGATCCTAGGAAGAAAGCGAGTATAAAAAAGTTACAGGAGAGACTTGTTAAATTGGCAGATCTCGTTAATGATAAAATAAGCAAAGATCCCGGATTGCCTGAACAATGAAACTATACAAAATTCTAAAGAAGGGTAAGATTGTTGAAAGCGAGATTCCGGGTAAGTATGGGGGATATAAACCTAGAAAGATATTTGGAAGACTTGACTGTAAATCTGGAATGAGAATGAAGAAAGAGAATAGAGTTTTCTTTCACACTCTGGAGGACGCAGTCATGGAAGGATATAGACCATGTGGAAATTGTAGGCCATTGGATGAGAAAGAGTTCGAAAGAATTAGACATTTTGTTCCGCAATATTCTAGTTTAAGAGAGTTTTATAGACGAGATAATCATAGATGATAAGAATTAAAAGTCTAGAAAACTCTATCAATGCATGTCAGATAAGATAATTTACCTGGATAATGCTGCCTCCTCTAGAGTATATCCTGAAGTAATTCGTGAGATGTCTCGCGTTATGTCGCAAGATTATGGAAATCCTAGTTCACTGCATTCCATGGGTGAAAAGGCTAGAGAAGAGATAGATAATGCTCGCAAAGTGCTGGCAAAGGAGATAAATGCAAAACCTTGGGAAATAATTTTTACATCGGGAGGAACGGAAGCGATAAATCTTGCATTTTTTGGACTTGCTTCCGGTGGAAAGAAGAAAATTATAATCAGTGCTATTGAACATCCTTGCACATATGAAATTTGCGACGTTCTAAAGAAAAAGGGATTCAAGATAGTCGAAATTCCAGTCAACAAAGCCGGACTTCTCGATTTGGCTGCCCTTGAAAAAGAAATTGATTCGTCTACCCTGCTAGTGTCGGTAATCCATGCAAATAATGAAATAGGCGTCGTACAAAATTTAGATCAGATTGGTTATTTATGTGGACTAAAGAAAGTGCCATTGCACGTTGATGCTCTGCAGAGCTATGGAAAGGAAAATATCGACGTCAAAAAGTGCAATATCTCCTTGCTCAGTGCAGGAGCACATAAAATCGGAGGACCTAAGGGTGTTGGATTCCTCTATGTAAAAGAAGGCTTGGAAATCAATCCTATGATATATGGTGGAGGACAGGAAAAAGGAATGCGTGGGGGCACGGAGAATGTTCCTGGAATTGTTGGATTTGCAAAAGCCCTGGAGATGACAAAGCGGATTGATAGAGAAAAAATAAGGGAAGTGAGAGATTACTTTATCCACCAGATGGAAGGCTTTGGTGCAAAGATAAATGGTTCTCGGAAAGACAGGAGTTACAATAATGTTAGTGCATCTCTAGATATGGACGCGGAGAGTGCAGTTATCTCACTTTCCAGGAAAGGAATTATGTGTTCAACTGGAAGTGCATGTGAAAGTAAAAAGCAGAAAGAGAGTAAAGTGCTGAAGGCAATTGGCTTGAGTAGTAAGGATATTGCTGGTACGCTTCGTTTCTCGCTGGATGAAAAAACTAGCAAGAAAGATGTTGATTATGTTATTGAACAGTTGAGAAAATTAAAATAAAAATTTATTTCTTAGTCCAAAAATCATTATAGAATAGGTGTGGCCCAAATGGTGTGAGAATTTCTCTTTCCTCATTTAGTAGATACTTCTCTTGATGAAGAAGAAGATTTAATTGATTCAGACTCTTTACTGCTCTGGGGAAGTTTATTTCATCATATTCTATTTTGTCTAACTTTTCCAAGAAATCTCGCTTTCGTACCAGGTATGCATTTACTTTTTCGGGAAGAGACATATCGTTTCTTGTCATAATTGCATAATCTACTGACTGTGTTAATCTTTCTACCGATGGTCTGTTCATAATCCATCTTTCTTTTATCTTATCAACTAAGTTGTTGAACTCATCATTGCTAGGTCTTTGAGGTTCATCTTGAAGAATTTGTCTAAATCCTGCAGTCATTATTCTGCTAACTTCTTTTTGCTCTGCAATTTGTTTGTTCTTTGCTACAGCGACATCTAACATTCCCATTCCAAGACCACCAGAGACAACCAGACCAGTTGCCAATGCAGCAACAAGGGGGGCTTTATATCGACCCATCCAGTTTTTTGATCTTTGCCAAGAGGCAGATTTTCTTTTTACAGTTCCCTTTGGTGATAATCTATCTTTTTCCCGCTCTGCAATAGTTTCTAGAATGGTTTTAGTCATTCCAAAATACAGATCTGCTTCCTTATTGAGCCATCTCTCAGCGTCACATGTATAAAGTGTTCCGTCATCATTTGAAACTAGAATCTTGTAACCTGAAGGAGAATCACTTTCTGCTAGAGCAGAATATCCTCTTCCATGGGCACCCATATCTCTTAATATCTTACCAACGCTATTACATGAAAAATCATGTACGCTCAGATATATCTCTTGAAGGGTTGAACCTCTAGATGTTGTTGGAGCCCCAATTAAATTTGTTTCTAATCTCTTTAGTTCTGGTTCTTTTTGGCCATACAAAGATTGTAAAAATATGTTCAATGAATCAGCGAGATTTTTCATGTCTAGACAAAATTCGGTGATATTCTTGCTGGCCTTCTCGCGATTTCTAAATGAAATTGCTTTTTGTGATTTGTTAAATCTATCAAGAATTCTTGCCGGTTCATATCTAATTGTTCTCTGCGCATTGCTAAGCTTACCAGTAGTTAGTGCATCTTGCTGTACCTTTTCTGTGTCTATCCTTGCGAATACCTCTTCAGAAAGCACTTCAATTTCAGCTAAAGTCTTCTCTAGGTCCATAAATTTCTAGTATGGAATGCACTTTTAAACCTTTCTTTTTGTAACTACTAATTGGTCATATTTAATTCACTCATGACAACATATTAAAAGCCGCACATCTTAATACATTGTAGAGGTGAAAAATGTTTTTTAAAAATAAAAAGGCTCCAGAAATAATTGGAATTGATGACAAGGCTTGGATAAATAGTGCGCCTTTGAGTCTTGATAAACTGAAAGGAAAGGTAATTCTTTTGGAGTTTTGGACATATTCATGTGTCAATTGCCTTAGAACTTTGCCTGCGCTGAAAAATTTGTGGAAAAAATATAAGGATAAACGTTTTGTGATTATTGGAGTCCATACGCCAGAGTTTGATTTTGAGAAAATACTGGGGAATGTGAAATATGCCGTAAGGAAGAATGGAATTGAATTTCCAGTTGCATCCGATCCAGACAGAATTAATTGGGAAAGATATGGCAATACCTATTGGCCTAGGACTGCGCTCATTAATGGAGAGGGCAAACTTGTGTTCGAACACGTCGGGGAGAGTGGATATGATCAGGTAGAAGAGAAAATAATTGAAGAACTGAAGAAGATTAGAGAAATAAAGGGAGAGATGTTGCCAATGCGTGAACAGAAAAGAGAATATTCTCCCATAATGACTCCTGAAACCTACGTCGGCAGTTTAAGAAACAATGGTCTTGGATCTTCAAAGGTATGCACGAAAGAAGGATGTGATGAATATGCAGATAATGGAAATTATACTGCTGGGGTTGTATGTTTGCAGGGAGACTGGAATCAGGAGCAGGAGTTTGTTGAGTATATGGGTAAGCCTGAGAAAGGCTGGATTGCCCTGAAATATTACGCCTCGGAGGTTAATGTAGTTCTTTCTGGACTCGGAATGGTGGAAATACTGTTGGATGGATATCCTCTCCCAAAGGCATATGCCGGAAAGGATATTGAATACAAATCTGGCAAGAGTTATGTTCATGTTTCTGGAGCGGACATCTATAATCTGGTAAAGGAACATTCATTCCAAGGACATATAATTAAGTTATTGCCCGATAAACATGTGAAGGTGTATGCATACACTTTCGGATAAAAGAAAGTCTTAAAAACGCCAGTATGTGGGAATTTTAATGAGAACGAAGACATTTGTAGGCGTTGTTAGATGGCCTGGAAAAAATCCTGCGCATCACTATTGTACTGTGCGTCCAAATGCAGAAAAGGCATGTCCATGGCTTAGCATAGAACCAATTGCAGATTTAATGTATATTAGACATGGGGCTGAGTATGCCGATAGGGTTACTTTTGATGTTCCCCATGAAAAAGGTCTTGGAAGATTATCAAGATTGAATAAAATAGAGGAAGAACACTTTTATTCTTTAATGGCTCAAAGATTGGAAGGAAATTAGATTTTCATAAGATTTAAATATAATAAATAACAAGGAGAGATATGAAAAAGATATTGGTGTTTGCCGTTCTGGCGATGTTTTCTTTAATTCTACTGGGAAGTGTTTTTGCAATTGCTGAGAATTCTGAAAGAAATGGAATGTCTAACGATTCGGAGAACGAAAGTCTAAAGGATCAGAGAGAGCAATTGAAGCAGGAAGCTGAAAATCTTAGAGAACAGTCGAAGGATTTGAGAGAACAATTAAGAGAAAATGAAAAGAATTTGAGAGAACAAATTAGGGAAATGAATAAGAGCGAGAGAGAGTATGAGCATGAAGGAAGAAATATCAGCATTGAAAGCTTGAATGATAGTCAATTGGAAATAATTGCTGGAAAGATAAATGCAAAGACTGGACTAAATTTAACTGTTGAAGATTTAAAGAACGGAACCCTTGGAAGCATATTAAGAACGCATCTTTCCAATGGAAGAGAAGCAGAGATAAAGTTTATGCCAGACAAAGCTTCTGAGAGAGCAAGAGAAGTAATGGGAGCAAAGTGCGAAGAAAGAAATTGTACTCTTGAATTGAAGGAAGTCGGAAAGGGCAATGAAACCAGATTAGCCTATGAGATAAAGACTGACAAGGATGCTAAATTCCTATTCTTGATCAATGTTAAAAAGCAATTCAGCGCAAATATAGATGCTGAAACTGGTAATGTTACCGATGTTAGAGGCCCATGGTGGTCATTCTTGGCTAAAGACCAATAGTGCTAATAAAAGAGTTTTTAAACTTCTAAAGATACTATAAATCATGGCAAAGAGGGCGTATTCTGAAAGAGCGATTCCTATCAAAGTTGAAAATGTTAATTATCGAGTTCCTGTGAAACATATGCAAGCTAGAAATTTGCCTCCAGGTCCTGAACCAGTTTACATTGATGATGTTGTTGCAGTTGAGAGAAAAGATGGGACATATGCACGTGTAAAGCCCTACAGAGGGATTTTGGTACTTGATGGTGAACCAAATGTCAGAGCCCATCCAGACTTGGTCGCAGAAGTTGATAGAGGAACTGAAGGAAGACGCGATAGAAGTGGATTAAAGAGAAGAGTGGCTGCATTGGCAAGCTTTATTGCTCTCGCTGGAGCGATTGCTATGTTTACTTCCAATTTGACTGGATATGCCGTTCTTGGAGCTGGAGAGATGACTAAGAACTTGATTGGGGGAGCACTTATTTTGGTTGCGCTGATTTTATTCATACTCTTTATGAAATTTAGTAAGAATAAGGAAAAAGAAAAGAGTGTTAAGGTAAAGAAAAAGGTTAAGAAGAAATAATTAGACAGCTTCTATCTCTTCTTCATCCACTGGAACATAGGCAATGATGTCTCCTGCGTCATTCAAAATTTCTAGGTGATATTTTCCATTTGGAAGAACAATGTTAATTCGTGCCTTCATTCCCTTGACAATTGGAATTTCTTCTGGAACGTCCTCCTCTGAATGATATTCTATATACTCAGTATCCGGGTTTACTAGAAGCCTGACTTCCTGATGACGTTTGAACTTGTTTTCCATTTGAAAACTACCGTCTCTTTGAAGAACGTGAAGAACGAACTGGCTTCTTGCTTTTTATGTTGGAGAATAGGAATATGTATAGAATTTCCAGAATTCCTAGAGTATTTACCACGAGCAGAACGACAAACCAGGCAAGGCTATTCTTCTTTGAAGATTTCCAGAGAGCGATGCCTTTCCAGACCAAAGTCCAGACAAGAATCAATGCGAGAGCCCATTCAGGCAGACTAAGATAGGCATTTAGTAGATTATTTAGTGTATCGGCTAGCATGGATTTATGAATGAAATGGAGTTTATAAAACTTGTTTATTGTTTTCCAGAAAAAAACTTTAAATTTTGTCAAAAAAAGTTTTTATCACTCTAGAAAGAGGAAAAATATTTTTTGAAAACTATCGACGGAAAAAAATATTTCGGAGAAATGTTTATATACTCTCGAATGTTCTGAAAATGCGTAACATACAATTAATTGTGTTCCAAGTCCTGGAATATACAAGGTATTGTATGGGTTCGTTTAAAGGAGGAAAAAAGAAATGCTATGTCCATACTGCGGAAGTGAAGAAACTAAGGTCACCGATAAGAGAGATTCTAAAAATGAAACTAGAAGAAGGCGCGAGTGTCTTGATTGCAAGAAGAGATTCACGACCTATGAAAGAGTTGAGCCAATTGAGATCTATGTTATCAAAAAGGATGGCAGACGTGAACTATTTTCTCGGGAAAAACTGCGTGCTGGGTTTATTAGAGCATGTGAGAAGCGTCCAGTATCACATGAGCAAATCGACTCTTCCATTGCAGTGATTGAAGAGAAGCTAAAGCAGCAGGGAAAGGAAGTGGAAAGCAAATATGTTGGAGAATTGGTTATGAAAGCGCTAAAGAAGCTGGATTCTGTGGCATACATACGATTTGCTTCGGTCTACAGGGACTTTAAGGACGTTTCAGATTTCAAAAAAGAATTGAAAGAGGTAAATGAGTAAAATGGGTGAAGAATCTATTGCCAAATCTACTAGTAAAAGATACGATCCAATGGAAGCCATCTCTTCGACCAAACCATTCGAGTATAACTCAGAAAAGCATTTGACTCTTTCGGATGCTTACAAATTACTCGAAAGTCAGGGAGATGATTATCTCAAACCTGCAAGACTAGATAGAGCAATTGCAGAAGGAAAATTAACTGTTTACAGCACAAAGAAAAATGGAATTGAAGAAAGATATGTTGAGAGATTGGATTTGGGAAGAGCACTTCATGAAAAAAAAGCAGTTAATGGACTGAGCATTGAAAGATACTTTACTGATGGAAAGACGGATCCCTATGCAGCTGCCGGAGAGTTTGGTTTGAGAGATGTTGAACTGAAAAATAGAAAGGGAGAAGTTGTGTTCTCTATGTCTGGGGCAGAGTTTCCAGTTAGTTGGGATGATTTAAATGCTAAAATTGTAGCCCAAAAATATTTATTTAAGCCTCACAAGACGGAATGGAAGGAAGCTTTGAAGAGTAGGATTGGATATGACCAGGAAAAATCTCTTAAACATCTTGTTAGTAGGGTTGTGCACTTTTTTGCGGATGAAGGAGAAAGATTTGGATATTTCAAAACTAATGATGATAAGCAAGTTTTTGAGGATGAGTTAAAGCATTTACTTATAACTGGAAAGGCAGCGTTCAATTCTCCAGTTCAATTTAATGCTGGATTGTTTAATGAATATGGGATAACTGGTAGTCATGGCATAAACTATTGGAAGGATCCAAAGAGCGGAGAAGTTATCAAGATTGAAAATGGATGTAACATCAGACCTCAATGTCATGCTTGTTTCATAAAGGGACCAACCGATGACTTGGAAAGTATTCTTCAACATATTGTCGACGAAGGTGCAGTATTTTCTTCAGGTTCTGGAATAGGGCAAGGGATTGACTCGCTTAGGGCTGAAGGCGAAAAATTATCTAGTGGTGGTAAGTCTTCCGGTCCATTGAGTTTCTGGAAGATATTAGATATCAATGCAGGCTCAATAAAATCTGGTGGAAAGAGCAGAAGAGCTGCAAGAATGACTACCATGAGAGAATTTCATCCAGATGTTAGAGAATTTATTTTTTCTAAGGTTAACGAGGATAAAAAAGCACTAACTTTGCTTCAGGCAGGATATGATGGTGGCAAGGCAGATATGGATGGAGTTGCCTATGGAACTGTAGCTTACCAGAATACGAATATTTCCATAAGATTGACAAATGATTTATTTGAAAAAGTTAAAAGTGATGGAGTGGTTGATCTTAGAAGAGTTACGGACGGGGTAGTTGTTGGACAGGTTAAAGCCAGAAGGTTACTACAGGAGATATCCTATGGAAGTTGGAGAGTTGGAGATCCGGCCGTACAGTATGAAGATAAAATACAGGAATATCACACTGCAAAAAATTCTGGTAAAATAAATTCTAGTAATCCTTGCTCAGAATATATGTTCCTTGACAATACTTCATGTAACCTTACATCACTTAATCTTCTTAAATTCTCAGACTCTAGAGGTAGATTGGATGTCGAATCATATGGACGAGCTGTAAGAATTCTTGCATTTGCAACTGATATTGCAAATAACGCCGCATCCTACCCTATAAAAGAAATTGCAAAGATTAGTCCAGAATTTAGAACAATAGGGATAGGATATGCCGGGCTTGGAAACTGGTTGATGAGAAATGGAAAACCCTATGATTCGGACGAAGGAAGAGCACTTGCCGCTGCAGCAACTGCAATAACGACTGGGAAGGCATATGAAGCTTCTGCTGAAATGGCTCGTGATTTGGGATCATTTGAACACTTCGAGTTTAATAAAAAACCGATGCTGGAAGTTATGAATAAACATAGAAAGAATCTTGAATCTGTTCTATGGGCACATGTACCAGAAGATTTGAAGAGTGCTGCAATGGCCACATGGGATAATGTTGTCTCGAATGGAGAAAAATATGGATTTAGAAACGCACAAACTACAGTAATTGCACCAACGGGAACAATATCTTTCCTTATGGAAACACAGGATAGCACTGGGGGAGAACCTGCAAGTGCTCTGAGCATATTCAAGAGCCTTGCCGGTGGCGGACAATTGGTAATTGCAAACAAGGAAGTTCCAAATGCACTTGCCAATTTAGGATATGGAGAATCACAGAGAAAAGATATTTCAGATTTTGCTGCTAAACATAATACTGTCAGAGGGGCACCACATTTGAATCCAGATCATTACAATGTATTTGACACTTCATTCGGAAACGAAAACGGGGATGGAAGTATTGGCTTCGAAGGACATGTTAGAATGTTGGGCGCTCAGACGCCGTTCGTATCTGGAGCCATATCTAAGACAAATAATTTGCCAGCTAGTGCTACCGTTAAAGATATTTATGATGGATATATTCTAGGCCATAGGTTAGGTTTGAAAGCTTTGGCAGTATTCAGAAATGATAGTAAACCAGTTAGTGTGTTGAGTGTTGGGGAGAAAGGATTCCTTGCTTTGAAGAGGGGAGAGAAAGAAGATCTAGTTTCGAGAAGATCCGCCCATGAATTTGAAAGTAAGATACATACGCCTGAAGGTGAAGTTCCATTCCACATATTAGTTAGTGA
>JBAXMY010000012.1:0-16399 GCA_037134055.1 archaeon | reverse complement strand
AACTACTTCCGCTTCTAGTTGGCCATGTCTTGAACATTTGTACATAATGAACTCTTGCCTTCTGGCCTGAATTCATAAATTCACTAACTCTCTCAGCAAGTTCTTCCTGTTTCTTCATTGGAAGATAGTTGTCAATTGAAAAATGCCAGATGTTTGCGCCCAATGAGTTTCCACTTCCAGATATTCCTTCCAAGGCCATTTGTCCCTCATATGTTTTTGTGACTGCAAAAGTTCCTTTACGCGATATGGTATTAACCATTCCCACCTTATCTCCCTCAGAATACTTCCAGTTATTAGAAATTCCACATCCCCCTAAAATTACCGCAAGAGCAGCTACTGCCAGAACTCCAGCTCCACCAAGCGTAGGTGTGCCATCGTAATCAAACATCCATCCCATGTATCTGCTCAATACACTCTATTTTTAAACATTTCTATGATTCTCTTTGAATCATATTTTAGAACTAAAATTCCATCTCTATTCTAAGCTCTACGAGTGCAAGCGTAAACTTGCTTATGGTCATCATGTGCTTCATCATACTTTTGCTTTCTCCCCTCATATTTTCCTTTAGTCCAGAATGGAATTGATAAACTTCTATATCCTTATTTCCAAATTCTATTGCTTTCTCTCTGGAGAAAGTATAGTAGAGATGATAATATTGCTCAAAATGCTCTCTTACCTTTTTGAAAAGAGGCAGAACTTCCTTTACCGGCTTCTTTGCCAAGGCCATATGTTTCCCAATGTATTTGAATTCATCTCCAACCATTTCGAGCATGAATAAACTTGAAAAGATAAGGGGTTTTCTATGTGACGGAATATTCAAATCTATTTTGTTCAATATTCTTGAACAATAGTCCACAAATTTGTCAATTGTCAAGTCAATGGAGTGTATTTCCTTGCACAATCCAGGATCATTAACCTGGTTCTTATCCACAGCCTCACCAATTCTCTCAAATAATTGCATAACAATCAAGAATATTCTTCGTAGAGTATTATCGAACTCCTTAGTTGTTATGTCTCCCATTTCTTTAACAACACAATAGTCTTCTCCAGTTTCGACAATTTCCATACCCACAAATCTATTCATTACTTCCCTAATCATTACCACAACCGGCTTCTGGATAGTTTTTTCTCCAAATTTTGCATAGTCAAACTGTGTAGTGTAGTAATGGTAGGCATCCTCATACTTTCTGCTCTTCGGATCATATATGATTTTTATTTCATCACAACCTGCCCTATAGGCGGATTGGAAATATCTCCAGAGCATGGGTATTGAAAAGTCTCGTATGTCTATAACTGCCTTCTTGCATGTTTGCGTATGATTTCCATTAATTACCAGAGTATTCTCCTTCTCAACCACATCAATTTCATCTCCAGCTTTAATATTCAAAGATTTAGCCCAATCACTTGGCAGCGTTACAGTTAGCGTATTGTGCCCCTGCTTGATTATCTTTCGTTTCATCTTGCAACCCACACCCCAATATATATTATAACAATGGTATATTTAAAGGTTTATAGTATATACTATATATCTGAGATATATCCCAATATGGTTTTCAGCTCTTTTAGAGGCAGATATATTAGATATATGAAATATATGGACAATCTGTATTAATACTCCAGTATTCTGTTAATCATGACTTCAACACTGGACGATGCCGTTCTTGAATGCAAATCTGTAAAAAATTTCAAAGATTCTATTCCCCCAGGATACATAAGAATTCCATGTCAAACCTCTAACTGTCATCCGGTCCTAGTTGATATCCCTGAGATGTGGATTGATCTCGCCTCGGGAATAAATTGCTATCCTGAAGCATTACCTCTTCCTCCTAAATCTGAAACAAAGAGATACCAAGTTTTTTTGGTGAAAGAAGAATTTAGAGATAAACCATTACCTGGAGGACCATACGGGGATGGATGTAGGTGGCCCTGGATCAGCGGAGAAGAAAAAAAGAAAGTAGATAAACTACTCAGAGACGGATCAGATTACGAATAGGATTAGAATCCGAGACAATCTCTGTATTCATACATACTCTTATATTTCCAAGCCAAAGCTACTCCAGACAAACTACTTTCTATTCCCAAATCTCCAGTCTGCTTCGCCTTTGCAATTATTGTACAGAGATTTTGATTCGTAAGTTCGGACATATACTTGGAATGTATGCTTATGGTAATATCTGCCGCACTACTTCCTTCCTTCACATTTCCCGGAGTAAGAATGTATGATTTTTCAATTTGCCTTGTTCCAGTATTAAAATTATAGAATTGCAATGCAATCACACCATCCTTAGGAATACTCCAGACAATGGACAGCTTACCCATTTCTTGGGGCAGATTGACATATGTTATTTTTACCGGAGGAACAGATGGCCCAGACGGACCTGCATACTTTGGTTTCGGTGAGAAAGTTTTGTACGCCCAGACTCCAGCAAGGACAACGAGTATTATTATTGTGGCAATAATTAATATTTTAACATAGCGTTTCATACTTCCTTCAGTAAAATATGGTTTAAAAAATGTTCTAAAACGTTAAATAACAATACCTTGCCTTCTCTGGGCAATTACAATTGGAATACAGAATGGTTCTGGTTTGTTGTACCCATACCTTTTGCCAAATCCATTTGTTACCAATGCTCCAGCCTCGCTAGCAATAACCTCCGGAGCACAAAGATCCCACTCTCCAAGCCTATGCTCTCCAGAAGCTTGGCAATAGGCATCTATTTCATCATTCTTACTCAAGCTAGCCAATGCAGTTCCTATACTTCCGAAATATCTTTCAATATTTCCACCACCCCTCTGTCTCATATGTTTAACAAGCCCAGCAGTCCGAGGATTAGTCAAAAATCCTCGGGTAACTTTGTATCTTCCATTCAATTTATTGTTAACTTTCAATTGCTCAACTTTTCCATCAAACTCTCTAAATGCTCCACTGCCTTTGGTGGCATAGAAAAGTTCTCCCGTCACTGGTATGTATAGTGCTCCAACACTTGCTTTACCACCAACAGAAAGTCCGACCTGGACGCACCAATCAGAAAATTCTTTATTCCTACCACTTCTTGCGAATTTCTTATACTGTTCAGTTCCATCTATTGGATCAATTATCCAGACTCTTTCCTTTCCAAGCCTTGTTTTGTCATCATCTCTTTCCTCGCTCAAAAGTCCATGGTCTGGGAATTGGCTCATTATTTGTTTTACCAAATAATCATTTGATGCAAAGTCCCCGGCAGTAACATCTCCATCAATACCCTTACTTTTAACTTCAATATCTCTTTCGGCTTTTTTAAGAACTATCTCCCCAGCTCTCAAAACGATTCTTTTTGCAAACTCAAGTTCATCTTCCAATTGTCCCATAATTATACGCTCAGAACTGGATTTATAACCATTTCGAATATACAATATATACATGCAAATTAAACAGAATTATCCACAAATTAGCTCATCAACCAGGTCAAATATTTCACTAATTCCATTTCTTTTTACTTCCCTAACCTCTCCAATGTTATTAACTGGAATATATTCCTTATTTCCTCTCGAACGAACTCGCACATAACCATCAGTCAGTCTATCCTGAGCATTGAATCCCATAAATGGAGTTGTTTCTTCGTTTGCAAAACATATTCCATATTCTTCAACATCCAAATATCTGCCACATCTTGTTCTCAAAAATCCAGCTTCCAATCTATTCTGTTCCCCAAGGGGAGCAATCACCAATTTTTCTTTAGTCATGTTTCATTTTTGTATTTTTAGTTTAATAAACCTATGTTACGCAAATTCATATCCTTCTCTGGACATTCTGGCCATCTCTTCCTTGGCACATCTAGTAATCCTGCCATTCCAACTATCAGTTCCCTTCTTCCTATATCTTACATAAACTTCGGGATCATTAAAATAATTGTACCCCACAAGAAGAGGATATTTACTACCTGATCCATCCTTAAAATCTGTCTGAGCTATTAGTCCAAGTCTTCTGAATCTAGCTAACCATCTTTCATATCTCCCCTTTCCAAGATTAATAAGATTTTCTCCCCCTCGATTTCCCTCTTCCTTTGCCTGCCCATAAAATTCATGCGACACATCACCTCCAGTGATTATCCCCCTATCAAATTCAGCATGATGAACAAAATGAGCATAGGCTTCAGCAGCCCTATCAGTCCTCAGTCCCGTTCTTTCTTTAATTCTTTCGACAAGACCTCTTTCCATGTTCATGTAAAGAATGGTTAATTTATCTTTTTATAGATTTAGGTACTGGAAATCAATCATCCTTCAATTTAATATATCTTCGAAGTAAATCCATGGCACTTCTCTCATCCTCACTCTTCTCCTCATCCCAACGTTCCTTTTCTTCAAAATCTTCCTCTTCCTCTCTTCTTTCTTCATTCCACTTATTTATTTCTAGTTTTATTGCATCCGTGTCTCTCTGATATTCTTTTATCGCTCGATATTCGGGGATATCAATTTTCTTTTTCTTTTCTTCCATACTTTCCTTTTTCTCTCGCTTCTTTTCCGGCTTTTTTTCTTCTAGGGCATATTCTGGAATGTCTATCTTTTTCACTTCCTTTCTAACTACTGGTTTTAGTTGCCGGTAATGCCTTTTTTCTACAGGCTTCGCTACATATTCAGGAATATCAATTTCTTCAGGTTCTATTTGAATAGGTTGGTCATAGTAACTATCTTCAATCAATTCAATATCTCCACCGCTGGCTTTTTCCTCAACACTATAAACTGGGATTTCTATTTTCATGCTCTCTCGTTTAACCTCTCTTCTCACCTCTTTTTCATAATCTCTTCTTCCCAGGACGTTTCTCCTCCTCCCAAGAGACACAAGTAAGCTAGCTAAAATTAGCAATAGAATTGAGCTAATTTCAATAAAAATTATTGTTGTTAAGTCCATTTGCCTATGAATTCCATACTCTGGAGAGCTATTTAAGAATTATTGTTCTTTAGATTCTATTCATTTCTAAGAATTATTGTTCTTTAGATTCTATTCATTTCTAAGAATTATTGTTCTTTAGATTCTATCAACTATTAAGACCCATACATCCAGGTCCACCAGGAGAATCTGGACAGTCACTAAATAACTGTCTTACGTTTCCAAGAAGGTATCTGGCAGATGGTTCACAGGTTAAAAATATCGGATTAAACTTGGCCCCCGATTCACGCATTCCACCTTCTTCAGAGATACATATGCCAACGTTTCCATAATCAAATCTTTCTCTCGGATTCATACATACTGGTTTATCCATAAAGATTGCTCCCATTTGCACATCAAATATAATTTGATGTATACTTCCTTCTCTATCTCCCTTTGTAATTTTAAATATAGGATTGTAGGTATTTACCACATTGACTCCCATCTTGATTTTTCTATTCTCTGCAATATTTGAAAGTGCTTCAAGAGCCAGTCCATTGGAAGTTTGCATTTGCATAACAAAGTCATCTATTCTTTTTCTAAACTCTGGGCCTTCACTTTCTAAATGAACTTTCCATCCTTCTCTTCTCGCATCTGCAGCGAGAGTTCCAGCAATTACTGCTGCGCATGGCATTGCCAATATGCTTTCATCTCTGAACATTCCTTCCCTCCATTCCTTGGTGTGATACTTGTGTATGTCAACAAAACCTTGCATATGCCCACCCATAACTGAACCAAGTATGGTCAACTCGAGTAGCAAGTCTTCTTTTTTAAACAAATCATCAACATTTTCTCCTCTAGCAGACTCAGGCAATTGCTTTGCAGCATATTCTGCAGCCTTCTTCAGGTTGGCTTCTCTCAATGGGTTCGAATATAAATAACTCATGTTTTCTCCTAAAACTTCCCAACTTTAGGGTTTTAAATAGCTTTCTCCCAATCAATTCATACTTCTCCAGGCAATGGGTATATCTGTCCATCTCTAAGGCATGAAATAAGACTTCCAATCTGAATTTCTTCCAGTTTTAACATAACTTTATTGCCAAGATGAAATATTTAAAACTCTCTAGTGGCGCTTAAACTCGATATGTGCGTCAGCATTAAATTTAATCTTTGGAATTTCGCGCCTAGCTGAGAAAACCATGCTTGTTTCATATCCCATATCTAAAAATTCAATCATCCTAGTGTTGGGATCATAGAAAAATTTTCCAGAAACAGAAAAATCAAGGTTCTGCCTTTCTCTTCTTTCTCGATCTACCTCTCCAGGTTTAATTGATACTCTAATCACATTCTTCCCATCATAGCTATCCTTGCCTTCATGTCTTAGCACTATTGGCAGGTCATAATTATCCTCATACTCAGAAGGAACATCCATCTCAATTGGAATTTCAGATTTCCAGCTGTCTCCTTTTCTTATCGCTTTCGTTGGCCAGAGGTTGCCAATCTTTTTAGTCATGTACTCTCCCTTTGTTAGAGAGAAAGTTTTATGGCCTATGAACTGTTGATAATCTTCCCTATCTGCACTTTTTTTATCATTTCGATCATAGTCAATCTCCCTATCTGCACTTTCTCCATCAACGTTTGCCCTAACGGATGCCCGACATCTAATGTAATCAAATCCAAATATTATATCATCACCATCTTTTTCATCAACCCTCGCTTCAAGAACTACTGCTGCTCTCATGGAACTGGATGCCTTTTTTCCTTCAGCACCGATGGTCATATTAATTTTTAAATTTAGATCATAGATTCCCACATTACCCACTTCGGGACTCACAATTAATTCTCTTGGCACATTCTCATCAAAATCCTGCGCTCTTACACTACCAGGAGTAAGGTAAATCATTCCTGCCATTCCAGCAGCCAAAAGAATATTTTTCAATCTCATTTTTTACAAAATATAATATTATCAAGACTATTTAATCATTTATATGATTCAAACACACCCATGCACATAATTAAATACTTTCTTTCTTGCGTTTTTTCATGAACCCTCTTCAGGAAAAACCAAATATTGAGAAAAAATTGGGTGAAATAGAATCTCTTGGAGCCAAATTTCATTCCAGAGAGTCTGCTTCAAACTATATCCTAGAATATTCCTGTCGCCTCATCGAAAGAGAAGGCATTCGCCCAAACAATCATACTCTCCAACTCTATGAAGCCATGAACTACAAAGTCAATAGCCTGGAAACAATGATCAAAGGTCTAAAAATAAAATTTCCAGAAAAAAATTTAACAATATTCTGCCCACTGGACTCAATTGAAACAATCCTTGATTTTGAAAGCAAAACTGGTAAATCCTATTGGGTCGTCATGACGTCAGGATAATTATTTTCCCCGAGAGTCATAGCATTTTCTCAATTCTCTGACTTTAAGCAAAATTTCCTTCTTACCGGGAACACTTGAGTTATCCTTTAGCTCATATATCATTAAAGTACATTTGTCGATTTCTATGGGGCTACCATAAACTCGGTCCAGAGGGTCTAAAAGAGAGCCGTCTAGCTTCTGTCTAGGCCAGTAATCTCTCTTGAAATCTCTAATAAGTATTTGCACAAGAGAAGATCCTTTCATATCCTGGAATAGGGCATTTATTCGAGGCCTATCTCCCACAATCAAATATCCCTCTCGCGAACTTTCGTCTTCCAGGGTCATGAAATAACCTACTTCATCATTCTTGGCTTCAAAAAACATCTTCGGCTTTGTTGGAAGAATAAATTTTCCATAATCCTGTTCGACAATCCTGGATTCCATGGGTGCTCCAGAACCTGCAATTGACCAATTCTCTTTTTCTCTTACCCTTTCTCGCATTGCAGAATCCTCCAGATGTTTATTTGCGGCATTTTCCGCAGTCCCAGCTTGAGGAATTGCCTCTACACTGGAACACATCAACATGGCTACAAGCCCACACAATCCTCTTTTTATTTTTTCATTCATTTACTCAACCTTCTTCATCCTATATCCGGTATCGGGAGTCCAATAAAATACATCAAACTTACACTTGTCTATTTCTATTCTTCTGCAATAGACCGTATCACTCAATGTCGGACCCTTTCCCTCTACTTTTCTAATAAGGTATCCCTCTTTCAATCTAGGTATTTTTACATCTAATCCATCATTAATTTCTATTTCATCCGCAACTTTCTCCACTCTTCCTCTTTCCCCAACAAGATAATATGTTTGCTTCTGTTTTTTGAAATCCAACGTAAGCATAAGCGCAGATTCTTTCTCTTCAAGGGTAATTATCCTCACTTCATCATAAACGGGAACATTTATTTTTCTGTTTGAAATTATCTTCTTTTCCGCCACCATTCCCATCATAAATTCTTCATCAATGTTGATTACTAATTTATAGCTAGTTCTTGGAACACTAGAAAGCTTGTTTTCTCCAAGCCTGAATATTCCACCATCACCCGGCAGTGCGATTACAGAAGCCAGTCCGACAATTGCAGTCAAATTCATACTTTCCAAGGACAATCGTTCGTATATATAGTTTATTTCACTCTAGAATACACATAATTATTTTAAATTAAATTATTAAAACTCTACTTCGCCACGTTCTTCAGTTGGACCGCCCATTTCAACAACTTCAGGAGCAACGCCATCAATCATGACTTTCTTTCTTTCTATAGCGGCATCAATATATTTTGCCTGTAGTCTTGCAGCAGGATGAATCTTTCTTCCAGAATTAAGGCCATCAACAAGTCTGTTGCACGCATATCCTACGGCCAGTGCACAAGCACCAATAACCACATATGGCAGATTTTCAGGTTCTTCAGTTCCTAAGAAATACGGCAATAATCTCTTTGAAGCAATAGTAGTTAGAACTGGAGCCATTAAAGCAACCCCAATTGCAGTATGGTTATCTGGTTGAAATACTCCTCGAGTAAGAAGGTTTCTTGGTTCATTAACAAGTTCTCCCATCTGTTTTATTCTATCATTATGTCTTTTATCAACAGCATGTGGCAAATACTTTCTAAATCCTCTAAATGGTTGTGCTAGCTCTTCTAGGCTTTCTGAAACTGTTCTCTTTCCGACCATTGCACTCATTAAAATTCCATTCTGATGAGTATAAGCACTAAGAACTTTAGCCTGGGATGCAGCAATCTCCTTTAACAAAGGAGCAAAAGGTATGCTTACAGGTTTGTCCATTTCAGCTCTATATTCCTCACATACTTTCTCAACTTCATTGTGAGTTAATTTTTCAATAATAAGTCTATCTCTCAATTCAGCAAGTTTAGGTTGGCTTTCAGAAAGAGCCTTCTCTTTAACTGCATTCTCTCTATTCATCAATGCTTGATACAATGTTTCTGCCATGTTTTTTTCACTGTTAATCCCTATTTAAGCTTTTCTATTTTGTTGTATCTATGGGGTGGTTACAGAAACACAATGTTTAAATAATGCCAATTCACATTAAAATTATGAAATTTGGACGAAGACAGGAGCATTTTGCATTGCTGACCAAGATAGACAGAGTTTACCGAGCAAGAGATGATTCTGCCAATATTCATGATTCTCCAGAACAAGAAAGAATGTATGCCGATGGCGTATTGAGAGAATCTCTGCGTTCACAAAAAGAAGGTCAATTCATGCCTGGAAAGCATCAGAAATATGTTCTACGTGCCTACGCTGCAGCATACGCTAAATTTTTAGACAAGTACCTCAAAGACATTGAGCAAATAAAAACTGAATCATCAAACTTACTAAAGAATTGTGTATCTTCATTCGGAAGAGCAATGAAGTTTTCTCTAGACTCAACAGAACTAAAGGAGTTAACTTTAGATAAGTTAGCCAGGGAAGAATAAAATGACTGCTAAAACTTTAGATGCCCGATTAATGTTTAAAACACATCCCCAAGATTTTCCGGCTTTTGAATCATTTGTAAAGATGGCCATTCTCGATCCAGCTAAGCAAGTTAGAAGCAAAGCCATAGGCTATCTATCTCAGATTTACAAAAAATCTCTCAGGGGAGTATTCTCGGGAGACAATCAATTATTTTTGCAATTTCAGACTGGAGACCGTATAAACACACTATATGTCTGTGACATGCCACAAACTTACATTGGACAGCCATCAAGGGCAGTACCATTTAAGATTGGAGAATAAAATGTTAGCCGACGAACTAAAAAAGATTGATAACCCACTCATTAATTTTATCCTGCCCATAGGATTACAATGGATCTCTAAAAAAATTAATCCTGGCTTTCCCAGATTAGCAAAAAACACTCCTTTAACAATAGGAACTGAAAAATACTCAGTAGTAAGAAGCCAACTGGACGGAGAATCAGACCTTATTCACATCGCACTCACTGCTTCTCACGAAGGCGCCTGGGTTTTTACACCCATAGATTCAGTCTGGTATAATGTACTCGATGCTCATAAAGAAACTTTGAAGGATGGTGTGGCAATATATTCTGCCGAAGCCAAATTCGAACTTTTCAATTTTAGCAAAAATATGTTTAGATATCATAACCATCCAAGAAAATTTGGAGAGGTTTATCTAAATAATTTTTCAAATCAGATTGATCCTTCTATAAAAAGAAAATTTGGTAATGTTCCAGAGAACGTTAGAAAATCAATTCTCACTGCCGCCATATATACTAATTTCACCCTACCATCCACACTGGACTTTGCTGCCGATGGTGCACTAGACTCTCCAGAAGAGGTTTTTGTTGATTGCATAGCCTCACCAATGGGAATAACCACCTGGAAGCAAAAAAATTTCGCTCAAGATTTTATGGGGGAGTATGAATACTTTTTGAAATTTGACGCTACAAGAGTAATAGTCGATGATTGCATCGACCTGCTGGATGCTAGAGAATCAGGAGCAAAGTTATCATTCAATTTTGACAGGCTCTTTAATTCCGTCAACCGCAGGTTTAATGGTGTAACGGATTTATCGTTCTCCCACCGTGCAAATGGAAAGCACAGAGCTTACTGATTTTCATCCTTCTCAGGGCATACAAATGATTAAAAATGCTTTTTTTCTTATGGTTTCATGGCAAATCCAGCAAAAAAAGTTGCAAAGGGATTAACTCGAGAAGAAAATCTCATGCTCAGTTCAGTCACCGGAACTGTTTCAATGATCAGAAAATATGGTGGAGTTTTTGAAGATTATAAGACATACATGGATGAATTATTTAACTATGCCATGTCTACAATAGAATATGAATCTGAACATAGAAAACGTCCAACGGAAGATACGGGGGCATACATAAGCGTTCTTGCAAAGATTGCTCTTCAGGATGAACTCCGCAGAGTATTAAGAAATCGAGTAAAGGGAGATCCTAAATATGTTATCCATTCCTTCAAAAGAGGAAGACTTCTGAACGATATAATTCGCTATGAGCACGGAATCGCTTCAAAGGCACAGATAAAAAAAGAGCGTGAAAGTGCATTTCTTCTAGATTCGTCCGGCAAGGAAAAAGACATTTCAACTCTAGTTTCAGATTTACCTAAAGCATACAGAGCAGACTACCGGACAAATGAACGTGAGGTCATAAGTACAGTTTTCGATCATGCCTGTAGGATGGCAGACTATCACGGAATCAAAGTTAAATTGGCTAGAGATACCCAGATAAAACTGGAAATGAAAAAGTTAGCAATTGAACTGCATTACGAACTGTCCTTTGCAAGAAGGCACTTCAAACAAGATTTAGTTATCGAATATAAAATCGGAAGAGACGAGAAATCAGAACAACCAACTTTCATCTGGAATGTTATGCCCACTAGTCGTAGAGTTCCATCCCTCAATCAATAACAATAATCTTTATAACCCTCACATACTTCTCTTTACAATGGGAGAGGGAACAGGAAATGTTGGAGCACTTGAATGGTTGTTTCCATATGAATATGAGGTCGAGAAAGGAACTCCTAAAGACAGGACAGAAAATGGACTTATTACCTCTGAAAGCATAATTTCTAAAATTGCTCACAAACCTGGAGATCTTTGTCTCTTCGAACTAGAACCCAAGGATTCAGTCAATCGTTCACTTCTCTCTATTGTTAAGAGATTTGAACCGGGAATAATGCTCTCATCCAATTCAATTCCTCTCAGATATGCCAATGAAATACTTTCCTTCAAACCAGAATGCACGCCCCTAATGCTTTTTGATCCATTCATCTATGGTGGTAACGTTGAACCACAATTTGAAACATACTCTTCCGCGCTCTATGAACATACAACTCTAAATGTAAATAAGATATCCTCCGGGCGAGAAAATATAATGAATTCCTTTTTAGCAAACCCTGCTCAAAAATTCTATGCCGAATTCATGAAGCAAGGTCGTCTAGTGCATGAACGCGGACTCTGCGGAGAATGGCTTGCCAATTTGGGTATGGAATCTCTACTTCCAAACACACTCAGGTTCAGAAAACCAATTTGGGTAAGTCTCGATTTAGGGCAATTGTTGTAGAATTATTTAACAAACAACCGATTATAATTACTTTCTATCTGATTTTCTATTTGCTCCAAGGGCAGTTTTTTAATTTCTGCTATTTTTTCATAGCTTGCCAATACGTTGGCAGGCTCGTTATCTCTATGTTTTTCAGGGTGAAGATAGGGTGAATCAGTCTCACACAGGAGCTGTTCAACTGGCGTCTCGGCAATCACCTTTTGAAAATGTTCTGAAAATTTGGCATTCGTTGGAATAGTCAGATGCCATCCATTGGCAATTATCTTTCTCACCAAATTGAGGCTGCCAGAAAAACAATGCATTACCACCTTCTTTGCTTTCTGATCCTCAAGCATTTGAATGCAATCCTCTTCAGCCTTTCTCGAGTGAGCAATGATTGGCACATCAAGATCTTTTGCCAGTTCTATGAATTCTGCGAAGACTTCCCTCTGCCTATCCTGCTCCTTCGTGTCTTCCTTATAATCCAATCCAACTTCTCCAATGGCAATAATTTTATCTTTCTGACTTTCTATGAACTGCAGCTCAGCGTCAATTTTCTCTTCACTCATCTTCAGGCAATCAAGTGGATAAAGCCCTAGAGCAACCTTCACATTAATATTTTTCCCCAATTCCAGGGCTTTTCTATTACTTTCAGGAGTAACCCCCTGCGTCACAATTAGAACATTCTTTTCCTGTGCATTTTTAATTGCCTGTTCAGGATTCTTGCACATTTCCAGATGACAATGAGTATCTATTAACATAAATTTATTAAGAAAATGGGGTTAATAACCTTACTCTTCAGACTTAAGAAGGGCTTCCATTTCGGCATAGGTCTTCATTTGAGAACCTAGCACGACTCCATCAGCATCGCAGTCGGTTATTTCATAAAATGCATTTCTTTTAGGACCATCTCTGGCAACGTAGAAAATATCAATTATTCTTCTCAAATCTTTAACTCCTCGAGACTCTGCTTTTTGTCTAGCTTCTTCAATAATGGGCATCTCTCGCATTCTTTGCACATGTTCACGAATTATTCCATCTTCCTTATCAGGAATTTCAATTGTGTAATTGCGTCTAACACCCACACCATATAAGTTTATCATAATTTTCTAGACTACTACGGCTTTTTAAACCTGTCGAAGATACTTCTGCAGTTTAACACAATTTAAATATAAGTCTCTCCTCTGAACTACATGGGTGCAAGATTACTTGGTACTGATGCATTGCGAAAACTTCTTGTTAAAACTTCTGCTCCCGAAATTATAAAATTAACAATAGAATCTCTTCTATGGGGTGCGGGACGGGATGAGAACACTGCATTGGTAATCTCACCATACAAGGGGGTGCAACATATACGGACTTTGAATCCAATTCTCCGGAGCCATTGCAACTTTCTCCTCTGGAAGCAAAGAGATGTCATGATAATATTTTCACCATGGGTGGATATGACGATATGAGATAGAATTTTGAAAAGTTCTAAATTAAATCCACAGACACCAGTTAACTATTCAATTGTTTTTTAACTAGGCATTATTCTCTAAGATTATTTCAACTTAACCTTACTCAAAGCAGTAAAGTCATTCCATGCCAACTCAAACATTTGCTCCAATGCTCTTGCAAAATATTCAGTGGACAACCAGACAGCAACATCATAATTCGGATGTACAGCCTTATCATCAAGAAGCATGAACATAACCTCTTCAGAATCAATAACTGTAAATCTAGCATTTATTCCTTTGACTGCACGAACTTCAGCAACCCTGGACAATTCCTTTGCAATCTTTGCATTAGCTTCAGTTATTGGAGCAGCAATTCTAACTACGACGCCACGCTTCTTTGCCTTCTCCAAAGCCGGCAAAAGAACCTCAAGTTTTCTATTCAATCCCTCTTCAGATGTAACAATGGTAACACTCTTTTCAGCTGCACGAATCATCATATCAAGATGATTATACATGTTCTGTCTGCCTCGTAGGCTTCCAGACAAATCGGAAGGTTCAACAAATTTTATACCAGTATCAAATAGTGTATTAAGTTCCAACAATACCTCATCCCCTCTCAATTTTTCCAATCTTTTACTCTTTTCCTGAGCATGAACAACAAGATTCTTTTTCACCCTTTCAACAACTTCCTCAGGCTTTAGAGCAACAAATTTTATTGGTTTACCAATTTTCATAACAATAAATCCTTTCTTTTCCAAAGATTCTAGAATATCATAGGTCCTAGATCTAGGAACATCAGAAATATTACTCAACTCTCCCGCAGTGGAAACCCCTCTTGAAAGCAATGCCGTCCAAACCTTCGCCTCATACAAATTTAAGTCGAAAATCTTCCTGATCCTGCTCAAAAACTCATCTTTTATTATCATAGTTCATCAAATGTGATGATATTCATAATTATTTTTACTATTTAAACCTTTTCAAAGTTCCCTCTTTATAATTACAAAAATATCGACGATATTTTTTCTTCCTTAACAGTAAAGAAAAATGACTTCTTACCAGTTTTTCCCAATTTATCGAATGCTTCCGCATCTAAAATTTCAAGTTTACTGGCATTAACTCTCTCCCTCAGGAATTCATTCCAGTCCTTTAAATACTCTCCAAGTTTGCTGCTCACTGCTATTTTCATGGGAATAAGCTCTCCTTTCTTGAGTCCAGCATTCTTTCTTTCTGCCTGTATCTTTCTGCTTATCTCTCTTGCAAATCCCTCGGCTTCAAGCTCTGGAGTCATGGTCGTATCCAGCTCAACCCCTGTTTCATTTTCTCCTGTTTTTTTAAGGAATATGGACTTAACATTCAACTGTCTAGCAACCATTTCCTCAAGCTTTTTATCGAATTTTATCCCCACAATTGTTGCTTTTCCAAGAGGCCAGCGCAGTCCAATCTTAGCCTTATCCCTTTCAGCCAATCCAAGTTCAATGGCCCTCAATGCACTTGTAAACTCCTTTTCAAGTTCAGCATCTATTTTTTTCTTCTCATATTCTGGCCAAGCGCATAGATGAACAGATTCTTCCTTTACCATACCAACTTCTCTGAAATCCTGCCACATCTTTTCGCTAATAAATGGACAAATGGTGGAAAATACTTTGAGTATTCCCAGATAAACTTCCTTTAACACATCCAGAACCGCAGAATCTTCATTTGCCTTATCCCTCACAAGTTTGATATAATCTCTCGATAGGGAAAGATAAAGATTTTCCATCTCACCAATTGTTTCATCCAACTTGTACTGTTCAAATAATTTGCTAATATTGTTCAATGAAGAATGGTATCTGGAAAGCATCCACTTTTCTTCTATCCCTGGCTTTCCTTTCTTTAATTTCATTCTTTCAAGGTCCTTGATGTAGTTAGCAATATTTGCAAGAATCATTAAATTTCCCTGTTTTGTTTTAATATCTTCCCAGCTGAAGCTAATATTCTCTCCAGCAGTTGTTTGGCAAATATAATATCTGAGTATATCTGCGCAATATTTATCTATTACTTCATATGGAGAAATTATATTTCCAATGGATTTGGACATTTTCATTCCCTGGAAGTCGAGAATCATTCCATGGCAAAATACATTTTTGTATGCACTCTTTTTCATGTAAATTGCAGAACATATTTGCAGCATGGAAAACCATAATTTAGTTTGTTCCGTCGCTTCAAGAACAAGATCTGCAGGGAACCATTCCTTTATTAATTTTGGATCATTGTATAAACAATTCCATCCGGCTGTTCCAGAGTCAATCCAGACATCAATAACATCTTCAATTCTTCGATATTCCTTTCCATCTTTTTTTATTGAAACCTCATCAATCCAGGGCCTATGCAGGCTCAGATCATCAAATTTCTTTTTAGTTAACTTCTCAAGCTCTTCAACGCTTCCTATAACAAAATAATCTTCCCTATTCTTAACATTCACCCATATTGGTGCAGGACATCCCCAATATCTTTGTCTGGTGATTCCATTATCTCTTAAATTCTCAGCCCATTTATCATAACTTTCTCCGCATCTTTCTGGAGTCCAGGAAACTTTTTTATTATACTTTAACAACGTCGGTACCAGATTTTCAATTTTCAAGAACCATTGTTCAGTCGGTCTGAATACAACCGGTTTATGACTTCT
>JBAXMY010000011.1:0-16514 GCA_037134055.1 archaeon | reverse complement strand
CTAATTCACTTCTTTTAATTTGTAATTTCAAACATTCTATCAATCGATCTTTTAGCTCCTTCTGCAACCTTAGCATCAACATTTATCTCATACTTTTCGTCTCGCAGGGAGGCAATTACATTATCCAATGAATTCTTCTTCATGTGGGGACACATTAAACATGGAGTTACGAACTCTCGGTCAGGATATTGTTCTTTGAGGGGTGCAATCAAATCACATTCAGTTAAAATCATAAATCTTTTATCGTTAATGGATCCAACATACTCAAGCATTTTCTGCGTTCCCCCAACCATGTCAGCTTCAGCTGCAACATCTGGTCTAACTTCGGGATGTGCAAGCACCTTACTAACATTGTATTTTGTTCTATATTCCCTAATTTGTTCAGGAATAAATTGCTCATGAACAATGCATGTTCCCTTCATGCCTTGCGGCATGTCTTTCTGGTCAATGGGTATTCCCGGATAATAGTTTTTCCCAGAGACGTCTTCCAGTCGAATCTTTCCATTTTCTATTCCCACATAAGCCAGATAATGCTTTTCAGGATTATCATTATTTACTCTTTTTAATATATTTTTTGAAAAGAAATAATCTGGCAACATAATTACTGTTCTTTCAGGCACACGACTTGCCACTCTTTCAGCATTTGCTGAAGTGCAAACGACATCCATCTCAGCTCTCGCTTCAGCTCCAGTATTAATATATCCAATAATTGCCGCATCCGGATGTGCCTCCCCAATTCTTCTTATCGTTGCTCCATTAATTCCATTTGCAATTGAACATCCAGCTTCCAGGTCCGGAATAACTACTTTCTTTTCCGGACTGAGTATTTTAATCATCTCCGCCATGAAATGCACTGTAGAAGAAACAACCAAACCTTCACAGTTCATATTTCTAGCAGCCATTGCC
The DNA here is from genome assembly GCA_037134055.1 of archaeon. Lineage (GTDB taxonomy): Archaea > Nanobdellota > Nanobdellia > Pacearchaeales > GW2011-AR1 > JBAXMY01. The sequence continues at coordinate 15,608 of JBAXMY010000011.1, read as the reverse complement.
AATTGCAAAGAGTCTCCTCTAAAATCAGAAATAAGCTGAATTGGTGGCGTTTGATAATAGTGTGCTAGAATAATCGCCTTTTTCTCTTCTCTTAACCTAAATATCTCTTCAAGTTTCGGCATTACCCTCTGGATTTCATCATCTCCATAGTTTTGCTTCTCAAGCTTTTGTTCAATCTCTTCCAATGTCAATCTTCGTGCGTTTTCCATGATACTTAGTGTACCCTTTACAATATTTATATTTTTCTATTCAAGACTTTCGAATCTTCTAAGCTCTAGAATTATCAACGCCAACATTGCTCCGAGAATTGAAGTAATATACAATCCGAAACCCACTGCAATTCCAATGGCTGCAGCAACCCAAACGCTTGCCGCATTGGTCAATCCAAGAGATTTTTTCTCAGCACTCATTATTGTTCCTGCACCAATGAATCCAATTCCAGCCATAATGGATGCAGCCAATCTTATTGGATCATTGGGAAATAAAACTACCCCCGTAGCCACGATCATCGTAGTTCCCATGCAAACAAGCATATGCGTTCGCAGTCCCGCAGCACCATAGTTATGTGTTTCAGTTTTTCTTTTCTGTCTTTCAAGACCAATAACTATTCCAAGAAATATGGATAGAAGTACTCGCATGATAATAGTAAACTCGTTTTCTATCAGGTATACCATAAAAATCATCACTTCCTCCGACTTTTAAACCTTGCTAAAACAACAAAATCATATTAAAATTACAAGCACGCTTTTACAAATCCATCAAACAATGGGGCCGGTTTAATCAGACTACTCTTAAATTCTGGATGTGCCTGAGTACCAACAAAGAATTTATGTTTCTTGGTAGGTAATTCAACGAACTCAACGAGCCTTCCATCAGGACTTGCACCACTAAATACTAATCCATTCTCCTGAAGAATCTTATGGTACTGCGGATTTACTTCATATCTATGTCTGTGCCTTTCAAATACTTCCTTCGCACCAGCATACAACTTTTTCACAATCGTTTTGTCCTTCAAAACTGCTTTGTAAGCACCGAGACGCATAGTGGCTCCCTTGTTCATTATGTTTCTCTGCTCCGGAAGTATGTCTATAACCTTATTGGATGTGCTAGCATTCACTTCCGTAGTATTTGCATCCTTGAAACCACAGACATTTCTCGCAAACTCTACCACTGCCAATTGTAATCCATAGCACAATCCCAAAAATGGTACCCCATTTTCTCTACAATATCTTATCGCTCTAATCTTGCCTTCAATCCCGCTAGAACCAAACCCTCCAGGAATTATTATTCCATCAATCTTCTTGAAAACTTTCTTGATATTCGTTTTATCTGACTCTAGGGAATTGGAATCAATCCAATGTATATTTACTCGCGTATTGTGCTTTGCTCCAGCATGCTTTATTGCTTCACTAACGGAAAGATATGAATCGGCCAACTGGAAATCGCCAACATTCAGATATTTCCCAACAATGGCCACATTAATCTCGTGTTTTGGACTTACTATCTTTGAGACGGTACTCTTCCATGCTTTCCAATCGGGCTTCTTTTTCGGCTTCAACTTAAGACAGTTCATGAGCTTCCCACCCATTTCTTCTTTTTCCAAATCTAGAGGAATCACATATAGGGTATTTGCCGTTCCAGGTCCAATCACATCTGGCATTGAGATGACACTTCCCTTTGGCAGATTAGAATATGCTTCAATCTTTTTCTTTCTTATATCATCCAGAGCCTGTTTGCCACGGCAGAGAATAAAGTCGGGCTCAATTCCGTGCTCCTCCAACAACTTGATAGACAGCTGTGTAGGTTTGGTTTTCATCTCTTCAATGTGACTTGGAATTGGCAAATATGAAACAAGAACGTATACAACATTCTCCTTTCCAATTTCCTTTTCCAGGCTTTTCATTGCAAAAAGGAAGGGTACATTTTCAAAGTCTCCCACAGTTCCACCAATTTCAACAAGCGCAATGTCAAATCCCTTTCCTGCTTCCACAACTCTTCTTTTTATTTCATTAGTTATGTGTGGGATGAATTGCACAGTCGCTCCAAGGAAATCTCCTCTTCTTTCCTTTTCAATAACAGTCCTATAAATCTGTCCAGTCGTGATATTATGATCCTTCAGTATGTTTATTCCTAAAAATCTTTCATAATTTCCCAGGTCCTGATCAGTTTCTCCCCCATCCTCCGTTACCCATACCTCTCCATGCTCAGTTGGACGCATGGTTCCCGCATCACAATTAATGTATGGATCTATTTTAATAGCAGTCACAGAAAAACCATTTTCCTGGAGGATTCTACCCATGGAAGCAGAGGCAACGCCCTTGCCAACGCCAGAAATTACACCTCCCGAAACGACAATGTACTTTGTCATTAAAAATATATATCCTGCAATGTTATAAATGTTTGTTTACCCAATCATCATATCCTCTTAAAAACATTTAAATACATAACACAATCTAGAAAACAGAACAAAATGGCAGAGGAAAATGAAATTTCAACTGGAAAAAAGATTCTTTACGCAGGTATTGCAGCAGCCGCAGTCCCAATTGCCGCGGGAGTGGCAGATGTGTTACTAAGGGCAAATGGCTCTGATGCAGGCCCTCTTATTACCTATGGCACAACTATGGTCTACTCGGCTCTCGGAGGACTTTTCGGAATAGTTGCAACAAATAACATGTCTCCAATGTATAATACTCAAAAAGTTAGTTTAGAAACTAAACTGGCTGGAACAGCAACAGGACTAGTAAGCGCAGCAATACCCACTGCAGCACTCCAAACAATCGCCTATGGCCTTACAAGAGTTCTATCATGAGCACAAAATTAAGTTTCGAAAACCTTTTAGAGAAATTAGACACTCACTCTCCAGTCTATTTTAGCGCACTCACTGAAGGAGATGGGAAAAGATTTGCCAAGTATTACAGTGTGAACAGAAAAGATTTTGTTGCATTAGAAACCTGGGGAGTTTATGCAGAAGGTGGATTAAAAGTAAGGCTAAACCAACCTCTTCTTGTAGGTATTTGTGAGTTAGGCCAATCTATGGGAGAAGAGGGGATTATGGGAACCCTGAGAATCCCCTACGAACCTCTTAGCAGATTAGGATTCAAAGAAGGAGATTCTGCCAACGACCTAAAATTATTTGCAGAAGAAGGTAATGGTGGAGTAAATATATTTGTTGTAAAGAGAGGATACAGACAACTATCTAAAGCAGAATACAGAGCAGTAGATGCTGACTTACACAGACTTTTACCCAACGAATTACTTGAATCTGTCGGTGAAGGAAGTGAAGGATATGTGGATCCAAAAACTAAAGTTGACAGACTTCTCAGAGAAAGATATAAAGATAAATTAGCAAAGTCTGCTTAAACTTTATCAAAAATATTAAAAATAATTAAATTTGTCCTGTCTGGACGAATTTTCTCATTGCCTGTTCAATTAGAACTTGAGGAGCAAATCCCTTTCTACTGCATGCTTTCATAAATTCATCAAATGTCGCCTGGTCTACATTATAGTCAAGTTTTCTCTTCTTTGCGCCTGGTGGTGTTGCTGCCATAAGTATTATTAAGAATTCTCGTATTTAAATTATTCTATCGTCTTCCGAACCGTCTGCCTTCTCTTCTGTTATTACTATTATCTCTTCCACCAAATCTCCTTCCTCCGCCTCCACTGCTTCCACCGCCATGTCTTCTAAATCCGACACGTCCACCTTCACTTCTTTCGTCTCTTCCTCCACCACGGCCCCCCTCTCTAGATCTAAAACCTCCACCACGATTTCCGCCATAGTGTCCTCTTGCCTGTCCTCCCCCACCTCTGCGTCCTCCACCCATTCTTCCTTTCGAAGGTGCACGTATGGATATTGGAAGAACATTCATATTTTCTGGCACTGGAATCTTTTCCATATTCAAATTCTTATCCCTGCATATACTTCTAAATTCAGTATGATCTCCAGAGGAAACAAAACTCACTGCAACACCATTCTTTCCAGCTCTGGCAGTCCTTCCAATTCTATGAATGTAATCATTTCCGCTACTTGGTAAATCAAAATTGTAAACATGTGAAACATCTTTGATATCCAGACCACGAGCAGCAACGTCTGTGCAAACAAGAATTAATGCTTCTCTTTCATGGAATGCCTGCAACGTATCCGTCCTTCTATTCTGTGATAATCCTCCATGGATTGCAAGTGCATCGATACCATATTGATACAATGCTCTTGTCACATGATCAACATTTCTTCTAGTATTACAAAATACCATTACTACGCCGTTCTTCTCCAGCTTGAGAAGATGTGCAAGAAGCGAGAATTTCATTTCCTGTGGAACATCATAATATTTTTGATACAACATAGCGGGATCAACCTGATCATTAACAGAAACATGAACTGGATTTTTCATATATCTTTTAGCAATGTGTCCTATCTCCTGAGATATGGTTGCAGAAAATAGCATTGTCTGCCTGTCTTCAGGACACTGTTTAATAATTTTTTCAACATCTCGTATGAATCCCATATCCAACATTCTATCTGCTTCATCTAATACTAAATATTTAACTTGATTCAATTTGAGTGTCCTTCTCTCCAGGTGATCAAGAATTCTTCCTGGCGTTCCAACAACGACGTCCGCATCTCGTATATTTCTTATTTGAGGTCCCATGGACACACCACCATACACTTCAGTAATATGCAAACTCTTATGATTTGAAAATTTCTGAAGAGTTGTTCCAACTTGCTCAGCTAACTCCCTGGTTGGAGTTAAAATAAGAGTTTGAATTCCATAGCCACGTTTCATTTTGTCAATGAGCCCTGCTCCGAAGGCAAGAGTCTTACCAGAACCGGTTGCAGAACTACCAATTACATCCTTCCCTTCCAACACCAGAGGGATAGTTTTCTCCTGTATCTCACTAGGTACGGTAAATCCTGCATGCTTAATTGCCTCAAGCATTCCTTCACTTAATTTCAATATTCTGAACTTTGGCATACATAAATGTGCAAAAAAGCCGTTTTAAAGCTATGTTTTATTTTTAAGGGGGCAACACACTCTAAATTTTTACTCAAGAAGATTCCAGGCTTCTTTGTCTTCAATAAACTCTGATTTACATATTTTTCCGAAGTATGGAATGGAGAATTCCATCGCCCACTTCTCAGTCAGATAGTGTGAGCATCCAATTACATTAATATCCATCTTACTTATCTCAGAAAATGCCTTTGCATAATTCTTTTTACACCATTCAGATGCATTTGGGCTAATAACTCCTGTAATGTAAGTTCCAACGCCTCGGTCAATTGCTTCCTGAACAATTTCAGGTATAAAACCTCCACCAGTTACCACAGCAACTGTCCCAACCTTATCACTCTTCCTCATTACCTTCACTTTATAATCAAGAACAGAATTAATTCTTTTTACAAGTGCATCCAACTTGCTTTCCTGAACTTTTCCAATTAGCCCCAGCAATAAATCAGGATTCTTCTCATCAGAAGCAAATTCTTCAACAACTCTCATCTTAATCACCTTAGAAAAGGCATGTGCAGTGGAAACAACATCATCATTCCTGTTTTTATCCATTGGAGTGTGCAAGGAATATATGGAAATTCCCATACCTTCCATTAGTTGGTAATCTCGTTCTGTGAATGGAATGAATCCAGGTCCATTTCGACTGCCATCCCAGTCAAAAGGATGCTTTACCACAAGAAGAACGTTCACAATTCCTTTCATGTGAATAGCTTCCAGAACATATCTACTAGGAGCGAATGCGGTATAAATCATGTTAACCTCGTTAGAATTGGCAATTAACAAGCCAGTATTATGTTCTGGCTTCCTGAATGAAGCCACGGCCTTTCTGACGAATAGATTATCAAACATAAAACTCCAGTCATCCTTTACTTCATCAACGTTGAATTCCTCATCCAATACCCGCACGACGTTCTTAAGTTCCATACCAATTATTGGTTTTCAGACTTATAAAACATACTAAATTAGAATAAAATACATTAAAAAAGAAAAAATACGCGTATTATTCACAAAAATTAATAAAAGATTTACTTCTTAGAAACTTTAACTGCTTTTGGACCTTTATCGCCCTGTTCAACTTCGAATACAACATCGTCGCCTTCTTTGATAGAGACTCCTGATTCTAAGCCAGTCTTATGTGCAAAATACTCCTTGCCATCTTCTCCAGCTATAAATCCAAATCCTTTCATTTCATTGAAAAATTTTACTTTACCGTTCATTTGTTTAACCTCCCTCTAGTTTATAATAAATGCAATAAATGAGGGCATTTAAAGGTTTGCTTTGTGATTCTAATTCTTTAATCACGGCGATAGGCTAGTTGATGAGGCGTCTTAGTTATTTTTACCTTTTCAGCAGTTTTCAGCATGAAATCTGCAAATTTCTTTCTCGTTTCCTTTGACTTTCTGAACGTGATATATACCCTATCTTTTCCATAAAATAAATCGACGCGTTCACCCTTCTTTTCATAATATTCATGCAAATCAATCATTTTTTTGATATCCTTAGCAACAGGGTTCTCCATATCTTCTTCACTCAATTTATAATACTTGGCTCTTTCTCTTCCTCCTTCAATTCCCAGAACTCCAACTAGCAAGTCTCCAAGCCATTTCAAGAAAGCTTCATTTTTCCCGACTATATAGTACGACGTATTGTAACTCCCAGATAGATTTTCATTTCCGGTTGCATATATAGTTAGTTTATCCATGTTTCTTAGACACATATTCTATTTTAGAACTTTTCGGTATCCTTTAGTCATCAGGCAAATCTTCAAACTTAACTTTCCACTGGTTATCCCAAAGTTTTTTCCTTTTCTTGCTACATTTATCACAGTACTTTCTCACATATCTTGCAAATGGATTAACTTCAAATTTAACCTTCTTACAATCTGCACATGTCTTAGTTTTCATAATTATTACAAGTAAACTCAATTTAAAAAACTAATCATTTCAAAAATGAAATGCATAGCCTTAAATAGCCTCTTTTAGACAACCTAATATGGGTTACATACAAAGACCAGATAATCGTGGAAGTAGTTTTAGTTCTAGAGGCAGCGGACGCTCTGGAGGCTTCGGAGGCGGAAGAGGCGGAAGTAGAGGTGGAGGCTTCGGAGGCGGAAGAGGCGGAGGATTCAGAGACAGAGATTCAGGCGGATTCGGCGGACGAGGTAGAGAGAGACCTGAGATGCATGACGCTACCTGTGCCAAGTGTGGAAAACCATGTCAAGTTCCATTCAGACCATCTGGAGACAAACCAGTTTACTGCAGTGATTGTTTCAGAACGGAAGGAGATTCAGGATCAAGAAACGGCGGCGGATCAGGAATGTCCCAAGAACAATTCTCTCAGATTAATGTTAAGTTAGATAAGATTCTTGCATTCCTAGAAAACGTAGAGTTCGAAGACGATGAAGACGAAGCAGAAGGATCAGATTCAGAAGACGAAAAAGAAGTTTCTAATTAATATTTAACCAGTTTCTAAAAAGTTCATATCTTAAAGAATAGCACTAGAATCAGGCTGTCAGAATAATTTTAATGCTCTTTATTATTCTTTTATACCCAATAATGAAAATGATAATGGCACCAGCTTATCTTTTTGCAAATGTTCAAGTACTGCTGAAACATCAAATGGATATTCTTTTAGTTCAGTTATTCTTATATCGTTCCTAATGCAGCCATTTATGATGTCTGACATAGTATGTGTAAACCAGTAATTTGTTTCTGATTTGTATTTTTCTTTTCCGATATAGTCTATGCCTGTTTCCTGCATTTGCGCAGAATTGTCGAAGTAAGACTTAGTTATTTTATAGGGATTATTGCTGTCAAATTTATTATTATCTGAGCTTGCGAACACTTCTGAGAACGGGTGAATTTCATAGATGAATAATCGCCCTCCTTTCTTTAATAGCCTATTAATCACTTTAAAAAATTTTTCAATATTAGGTAGCCAGTTTAATGAGCCTGCCGAGATATAAATAATATCGAAGACATTAGAATATTTTTCGCCAATAGAATACACATCTGTGCAAATAAAATCACAATTGACTTTTGCAATATCAGCAAATTCTTTCGCATCAGCTATGGCTGCATCTGAAATATCAAAACCAGTGCCTTCTTTAGCACCTAGTTTAATAATTGATATAAGTTCTCTACCGTTATTGCAGCAAAGTTGTGCTATTTTTTTGCCTTTAACATTAATTTTTTGGAATATTTGTTTTTCAAGATCATCAAGAGCTGTGAAATCTTTTTCTAGAAACTTATTTTTATAGTAATCTCCTTTAGCCTTATTATGAAATACATTTGCCTCGTTGAATGCTTTTCGATTTCCTTCAGTGTATTTTTCAATCTCCATATCTCTAATTTGTTTAGGTATATTTATAAATTTATTGTGGTAAGCCAGAGAATGACCCTTGCATTCACAATCCTCTGGCTTTTAGAAGTATTATCAGGAATTCTATTTTAAATAATTGAATATCTATAATTTATTAAATAACTTTAGCACTTAGTATCACGACAGGTTTAACAGGCTTATCTCCTGCACCAGTTTGTACATTAGCAATCTTATCAACAACATCCATGCCCTGCACGACTTCTCCGAATGCTGGATGCTTGCCGTCTAGGAAACTGTTATCTACCAAATTAATAAAGAATTGACTTCCCCCAGTATTTGGTCCTGAATTTGCCATAGAAATGGTGCCTCGCTTGTTTCTATTTCCTCCAGCATGGGTAAATTCATCTTTTATCTTATATCCTGGTCCACCCATGCCAGTTCCAGTTGGATCTCCACCTTGAATCATGAAATCAGGAATAATTCTATGAAATACTACATTATTGTAGAATCCTTTGTTAACCAACTGTTCGAAGTTCCCAGCAGTTATTGGCATGTCAGAATACAGCTGTAGGACAAAGGTTCCATAATTTGTTTGCATTTCTACTTTTGTTCCATTACTTGTTTTCGTATTTGCCATTATCAGTGCTCCAATTATAATAACAATTACCACAGCAGCGATTATAAACATTGTCCTTTGACTCTTTTCCAATTTCACCATGAATCTTATTAGAAAAATGCATTAATAAAACTAATGAAAGTTAATTTCAATAAGATATTTATATCCTCATCAGTTATATTTTCCATGGAATGGTACATCTTTGCACTAATTTCTGCCATATTTTCCGCATTGGCAGCCATTCTAGAAAAGAAAATCCTCTTCAAAGAAAAGGCACTGGAATTTACAGTCATTCTCGCACTTTTCAATCTAGTAATTGCATCCTTCTTCTTTTTTAGGACAGATTTTCAAACACTTTCACTGCCAGGCCTCGGAATACTTTTGTTTAAGTCATTTCTCAATGCTTTAGCTTTCCTTTTTGTCATGTACTCAATAAAAAAGCTGGAGTTAAGCGAAACTCTACCAATGTTGGCTCTTACCCCTGGGTTTGTAGCTATTTTTGCATTCATATTCCTGGGAGAATCTCTAAGTTCCCTTGAAATAATTGGTCTAGCACTCCTGGTAATCGGAATTTACATTCATGGTTTAGACAAAAAACAAGGGCTCCTAAAACCATTTAGGACATTTTTCTCTTCAAAGAACAAATACATTCTACTTGCTCTATCTCTATTTACTCTGACTTCAATACTAGACAAACTAATCCTCAGTAGATTCAAGTTCTCTCCAGATGCATTTATGGCTTTCCAGCACGTTTTCTTCGCACTAATTTTCATTTTCATTTTCATCTCTCTGGGCGGTAAATTCAAAGGTCTAAAATCAACTGCGTATCTCTCAGGAATACTAATCTTCGTACTTGCCATAATAACAGTCATATACCGATACGCCGAAATCATGGCTGTCAAGAATTCTGCATCCGTTGCACTAGTAATAGCACTAAAGAGAACTTCCGTATTCTTCGCAGTTCTAATTGGTGGAAAAATATTCAAAGACCATCACCTAGTAAGAAGACTAATCGCAACGGCATTTTTAGTTGCCGGCGCAGCAATGATTATTAATTGATTATTTTCTCAGTCGTCTTGCATATTCTCTAATTATATCTTCATTCGTCTGCCAGTCTATGCAACTGTCCGTAATTGATACACCATATTTCAAATTGTCTAGTTCTTTTCTATTTGTAGGTTCATTCTGTTTACCTTCATTAAGATGGGCTTCAAGCATTATGCCCACTATTCCATCGGTTCCGGTCAACATCTGTTCAAGAATCATGTATGCAACTTCTTTCTGCTTGTAATGATTCTTCTCCGAATTTCCGTGGCTACAATCAACAATCAAATTTCTAGGCAAGCCTTTACTCGTAAGTAACTCCAGTGTTTTATTAATCGTTTCAGGATGGCAGTTAGGTTTTCCATTTCCTCCTCGGAGAACAACGTGTCCATATCTATTTCCACCAGTGTACACTGGACAAGCCTGGCCATTCTCATTTATTCCCACAAACATATCTTTTGCTCGTGCAGCCGCAACTGCATCAATGGCTATGCCTATATCACCAGAAGTTCCATTCTTGAAACCAACTGGCATTGACAATCCGGACGCCATTCTCCTGTGATCCTGATTTTCCGTACTTCGAGCTCCAATTGCTGCCCAGGAAATCATCTCTCCAATATATTGCGGAGTGATTACTCCTAGAAACTCTGTAGCACAGGGCATTCCCATGCTGGTAACTCTATTCAAATATTCTCGTGCAATTTTAAGTCCTTTAGCAAGTTGGTAACTTCCATCAATATCTGGATCATAAATGAGCCCTTTCCAACCAACGGTCGTTCTAGGCTTTTCAAAATATGCTCTTTGGATAAGAAGTAGTTCAGAACTTACTTCTTTTTTCAATTTAAGAAATCTCTCAGCAAACTCCACACAGGCTTCCAAGTCATGCACCGAGCAAGGCCCGCTTATTACTATCTTCCTTCTATCTTTTCCATCTAAAATATCTCTTATTTCCTGTCTAGCCCCCATAACCGTTCTCTTGCTCGCTTCGGATAAAGGAATTTCAGCCTTCAGCACGCTGGGTATAACTGGTTCCCCATACCTATCGACATTTCTGTCGTTCAATTTCTCCTGTGTTTGTTTTTCTTCCATATTTTCACCAAATCAGTTGTAGAATTCAAAAACCGAAGCATACTTTCAAATTAAAGAAAGATTCTGCAAATCCGGTTCTTTGAACTCGGATTTACTAATAGTAAAAAAACTGATAATTAAAGGCAAAGCTAACGCAATTCAATGCATTCTGCTTGTTGCTTTCCTTTGACATGTTTTTCATGCGCATCGAGTGTTTATAAATTTTACCAATAGTGTAGATTATCTCAAGTTCTTATTTTTATCAACAGCATTCTGCACTATCTCCCTCATTCGCCTATCTTTCGTTTCTTTACTCTTAGCTCTAAGAATCCAACGATAAAACATACGTTTAGTTGAAGGAGAAAATAATTCAAAGTTCCTTTTTGCAACATTATTCTTTTTAATCATATTCTTCAATTCTCTAGGCATCCGTGGATTAGCTGGAATTCCATGGTCATGCGGTTTTTTTAGAAGACCCTGTTTATATCTCAGGACTCCTTGAGGAGCCATTCTGCCCTTCTTCAGTAATTCTTTTCCGTATCTCAAGGTATTTTTACTCCAATTAGCCTTATCTCCTCGTTTAACAAAATATCTCACAAATTTTTCATCATCTAATCTCTTTATGGTAGTATCGATCCATCCGAAACATATTGCCTCGTGCATTGCCTCCCTATGGCTTATTGATTTTTTTCCAGTGTGCTTTTTATAGATTATAATCCCAACTTTCTTCTCAGTCAAATGATTTTTCTCAAGCCAATTTCTCCAGTCTTCAAAGGTATAAACTGTTATCAGACTTACACCTTCTTTATCTTTCATAATTTTGTATACAATTCAAAGTTTTTATATATTATGCAAAACATTAACCTTTAATAGCCAAAACTTTCTCTTTTAATCATGGAATTAGACAAAGGTAGCGTAGTATTCAAGCACAAGCCAGAGGATTTTATAGTCGAAGAAGTATGGGACAAATATACTTGTAAGGTATCCGATTCCTCAGCAGCTCTAGAGAAAAGCAGAGTAGATTTTGGTAAGATTGATACCAATGACCGAAGAAATTTCCTAACCTGTGACCTGGAGAAGATAAATCTAGATCATTTCACAGTTCTATCAATTCTTTCCAAGGAGTTACATAACTTCCCACATGAACTCGGCTATGCAGGAACAAAGGATAAAATCGCCTGGACCTGCCAAAGGATATCAATCTTCAATGCAGACATCGAGCGAATTAGAAATTTTTCTCATCCAGGCATAGTTCTAAAGAACTTCAAGTGGGAGAAACACAAGATAAAAATCGGTGATCTCAAGGGAAATCAATTTAAAATTAATCTTAGAGATGTAGATAAGGATGCCATCAAAATACTCAACAGAGTAAGAAATACAGAATACCTCCCAAATCTCTTCGGAGCACAAAGATTTGGTTCCCTGAGAAAGGAAAACGTTCTCATTGGTAAACTAGTATTAAAGCAAAAATTTCAGGAGGCAGTTTTTGCCTATTTAACTGCATTTGGTGATCAGGAAAGTGATGAAGTAAAAAAAGCAAAGAAGAAACTCAAAGCAGAAAAGGATTTAATCAAAGCAAGAGATTATTTCCCTCAGGAATTGAGAACCGAGCACTCCATGCTAGAATATCTCTCCAAAAATGATAAAGACTGGCTTGGAGCCTTGAGTATGATTGGTGAAAAATCTTTGCTAATGATGTGCCAATCCGTACAAAGCAGGTTATTCAATGAGATCCTGGAGAGGGCAATTGACGAACGTATTGATCTAAAAAACGCAAGCATTCCCATAATTGGCTATAATTCTAATCTTTCAGCTGGCAGAATTGAAAAAATAGCTCAGGAAGTTCTAAGAGATAACAATCTGGAAATTAAAGATTTTAAAATACCTCAAATTCCATTTCTGAGTCTAAGTTCATCAGCAAGAAAAGCGCTATTCAAAGTGCAAGACATGGGCATTGAGACTGAAGAAGACGAAATATTCAAATTGAGTAAGAAAATTGTTCTTACGTTCACCTTGGACTCAGGCACCTATGCGACAACTTTCTTGGAACAATTCTTTATTCTGAGGTAAAATTAAACACGCCAAGACCTATAATATAACTAATAAAAACTAGGACTTTCGCTTATTTTTCAAAGTCAGAGTCCTTATCAAGACTACCAGAGCAGCCAAAAGGGTAAATATTTCATAGGGTGAAACAGGCAGTTTAGCGAAATAGCCAGAAACAACCATAATTAGAACGCCCAGCATATACAATACAATAAAAGCAGGTTGTATTTTATTACTTTTCCAAGAAAAAACTAATTGTACAATCCATGCAATGGCAATTACCACCAATCCAATCAAAACCCAATCAACCATAGTATTTTTCCCCCATTTAGTAATACCTTAATTTTATTAACACTGCAAGTGAAACGATTAAACTAATTAAATTGGCCATGGCTAGATTATTTACTCCAGAAGTAAAACCATCATAGGTTAGGAAAGCAACACCGATAATATACATAGCAACAAAAGAAGTGTAAATCTTCTTATTTTTATTCATAAATAAGAATTGCATAGCCCAAGCAATTATTATCAAAATTAAACCAATAAGCGCTATCATTTTTTACTATAGACCTTCCAAGCTAACATTAGGGCTGACAAAGTTGCAATAAAAAAAGATACATACAGAACGCCCGAATTAACAGACATATTATTTAATTTTGCAAGATCATAGAACACATAAATACCGAAGGTAATCAGGAATAACCAGCCAATGTTCTTTTTCTTTGAAATCATCCCAATTCCAAGAAGAGCTATGGCAAATTCAAATATAATCGAAACATACTGTAAAAATTCCATCACCATATTAAATCCATAATTCACCTAAAGTATTTAAATCTTCTCAATAATCGAGCGCCCGGACCAAGGTGCGACAGGGCGTAGAATTAGGACTTATATAATAAGTTTTATTTTTTCCTTGAAACCAAAAAAGTGATTAAAATACCTATTCCTAATCCTATTAAAGCAAATGCAGCCACTTGCCCAGTAAGAATCCCGACACCTATTCCAATAAATAAACATGCAGGAATAGACCATTGACTGAGATTCTGTTTTTTCATATTTTTCTTAAGTAATGTTAGGATTTAAACCTTACCCTTTGTATAAACGCCCAGACCAGGATTTGAACCTGGGAATCACTTGCGTGAAGACGGATTAGCAATCCGTTGGAGTAACCGCTGTCCCATCTGGGCTTGAAAAAGAGTGGTATTAAGCACTTTTAAGGTTTGTTGTTACACTAATTCTGTATATCTTTTATGTAATACATTGCAGAACGTGTTCCAGTGTATGCTAGGGCAATGGCAAGAATCCATGTTAGATATCCCCAAACAATAAAATTAGGGAAGTAAACTGCCAATACCCAACAGGGTAATGCAAATCCCTGCATGAAGGTAGTTAGTTTTGCAATGCCTCTAGCATGTGGAACTGCATTTCCAGAGAAGAATGCAATCAATGCAAAGGGCATTGATATGACTTCTCGAGACATGATCATCAAGATTTGCAGACCTTCCCAGGGACCAATCATTCCATTGCTAGTAAAGTAAAATATGAATGCGAGAGCAGTACCACCCCATAGGAATCTGTCTGCAATCATGTCTGCCTTTCTTCCAAATTCAGTAGTCAAATTCCATCTTCTAGCAATCTGCCCATCAAGGAAGTCAGTCAGCGCCGCAATAACGAAAACAACAATCGTCCAGGAGATATTTCTTTCATCAATAACCATATAAATAACTACAAAAGATAGGATAACTCTCAAACTCGTCAGAAAATTCGGAGCGTTAATTAGTTTCTCTTTTATTTCTCTCTTTACTCTTTTTTCTGCATTTTCTACCTTTTGTCTTATCCCTTTAGCCATATTTAATATAAAACAACAACCTTTAAAAGCTCTTCTCCGTCTATATTTTCATAGCGGGGTAGAGCAGCCTGGAGTGCTCGCCAGGCCCATAACCTGGAGGTCGTGCGGTTCAAATCCCACCCCCGCTAGTTTCTTTATCTTTGGGGGGATTTGTTCAAATCACTCAAACTTAAAAGCAAGCCATCTACTTTTGTCTTCGATATACTTTGATTTAAGAGGCACGTGATTATCTGCGAACCTATCTTTCAATCTCGACAGGACATCATATGCCTCTCTATCTGGTGCTTCCATGCCGTTTCTCCTAAAGAAACAGCTATCGTACTGAGAAATAACTACCAATCTAGGATTAAGAGTATCAATTGCTTTTGCCCACTCGTCAACAACTGCCGTCTTTGCTCTTTCCAACTCTATAGGTTTGTTCATAAGCGCATCCCAGATAATTTTTGTTCTTTCCACAGGTGCCTCATAATGATCCGTAAATAAAGTTCTAATCTCATCATCGCTTAATGATTTACTCAGTATCATATCATCAAGTGGATGATTTGATAAAATTGCCTCAGGATTTTTTGGTAAAAATGGCAGTCCACTTTCCAAGGTCCTATTAACTGGAAAAATATTCCAATGACAACCATATTCTCGATATGCTTTAGCTATCTCGTCC
>JBAXMY010000010.1:0-16587 GCA_037134055.1 archaeon | reverse complement strand
GCAACTTCTCTAGAAAAACAACTAGATTCTATGCCCCAAACATCACATTCTTGAATGTGGGGCTTGAGCTTTCTAGCTTCTTCTCCCGCATGATGTACCTTTAGTAATTTTATCTTTAACATAAAAAGTCGGATAAATGTGCGTATTTAAAGGTTGTTTTATCTGGTTTGAGGGTAAAACGAGAGATTTAAATATGGTGTATCTTGCTCAAGAATATGAGAAAATCCTCCGAATCAGAATTAATGGTTAGACTGATTAACCAAAATGGAAAGATTACATCTGTAGATTATGATGTAATGCGAGCCGTTCCAATAGGAGATCCAATGCTTCTTATTGGTAAGGATACTACTTTGGATTTGGATGAAGAAGCATGGTTGGCTAAGGAGACTTATAATTTACACCAAGCTAATGCATACACTGCTGGGGCAAGCACCATAATTCATCTAAACGGAAAAAATAGAATGACTTGTCCAGTTCAGTTCTATCAAGCAGAATATGTTTCAAAAAGTTCAAGAAACTAGAATCTCTACCTTGTCTATTCCTGCTATATGTCTGGGAATGCTTTTAATGACATCTATTATAGAATGCTGTTCATTGTATGCAGGAATTTGGACGACTAGTTTCATATAAATTTGACTAATGGTGTGTATTTAAAGGTTTATTTTCGCTGTTTTGGAGGGGTGAAAATAGGTAAAAATGTTAGCCACTGAACACAATCAAATGTGTTCAGTGCTAATGAACAATAGTGTTCATTACTAATGCAAACCTTTATAAATGTGGGATGATAATGGATAATATGAGTAATTGGTGTAATCATGATAACTAGGGATGCCTTGCTAAATATAGTTCGCTCTCAAAAAGAGATGCTTTCCTTCATGGAAGAAGAAACTATTGAAAGAGAGAAAAAATCAGAGATAGACCTAAATGTCTCCTTTGCAATAATTCTGTCTGGAATAAGAAGATGTGGAAAAAGCACCCTACTTAGGCAGTTAATGAAAAAGATAAAACATTTCTATTATTTTAACTTTGAGGATCCTAGAGCGGTAAACTTTGAAGTTTCCGACTTTCAAAAGTTAGATGAAGTATTCAAAGAGGAGATTGGAGCGTCAGATTATTACTTTTTTGATGAAATTCAGAATGTTCCTCAATGGGAGCTGTTCATAAGATTATTATTAGATAATAAGAAATATGTAATAATCACTGGTTCCAATGCCTCGCTATTGAGTAAGGAACTTGGAACTAGGCTAACTGGTAGAAACTTGAGATATGAGTTATTTCCTTTTTCCTATAGAGAATTTCTCAAGTTAAACAAGGAAAAACAGGGAATAGAGAGCTTTGAACGATACCTGACTAATGGGGGATTCCCAGAGTATCTAAAGTGGGAAAAGATAATATACTTCAAGATTTATTTAGCGATATAATAAATAGAGATATAATTACTAGACATAAAATTAGAAATGCTAAAATTGCTAAAAATTTAGCATTATATTTGATCTCAAATATTGGAAAAGAGTTTTCATATAACAATCTTAAGAAAATGTTTGAACTAGGTTCGACTAATAGTGTAATCTCTTTGGTTTCTTATTTTGAAGATAGCTACCTTCTGTTTACAGTTCCTAAATTTGATTATTCTTTCAAAAAACAAATAATAAACCCAAAAAAAATATATGCTATAGACACCGGATTAGTAAAGGCTAATTCTGCTTCTCTTTCAGTAGATAATGGAAGGCGTCTTGAAAATATGGTATTTATCGCGCTGAGAAATAAGTTTAAGGAAATATTCTATTTTCAGGAGAATAGAGAGTGCGATTTTGTTATAAAGGATGGAACTAAGATAACTAAAGCAATTCAAGTTTGCTTTGAACTAAACGAGAATAATAAAGATAGAGAACTTGGAGGCATGATGGAGGCCCTTAAAAAGTTCGGATTGAAAGAAGGGTTAATACTAACTTATAATCAGGAAGATAAATTTTTAGTAGAAGGCAAAGAAATTTTAGTTATACCTGTTTGGAAATGGATGATTGATTAGAAAGAAGTTAGAATTTGTACACTCTTCACTGCTGAAATGCTTTCATCAATCCAGAAAGGTGCTTGTCCTAGGGCATAGAGTCTGAGGAAGAGGGCGAAGATAAGGATTAAGGTTAGGAGAATGTATTCTAGTTTGTGTGATTTTAATTTATTCTTTGATTTCTTGGGAAGGGTTTTCTTCATGTAAATAAAAGATTTACTGAGGATTTAAAGGTTGTTTTTCAAACAACCTTTTGACTGGATAGGGAGAATGAGGTGCTGATATATCATACTTCTACATTTAATGATAAAACACAACATTTATAAATATGTAGATATAATTAACACTATGGTTTACATAATGAAAAGGAAAGTTGGAACACAAAATCACTATTACCTAGAGCACAGTCTTAGAAATGGCCCTAATGTGAATAAGGAAACTCTTTATTTGGGTAAAGAAATACCGAAGAACATAGAATCAGTTAAGGAAGAGTTTCTATCGAAGATATACAAGGAAAAATTCTTTGATCTGTTTGATAGGATAAAGCAGAATGCATCTAAAGAATGGAAAGCCCTGCCCCCATCTGCCAGAACTAAGAGTCTACTTCAATTTTCAACTAAGTTCACTTATAATACGAATAGAATAGAGGGCTCTACCCTAACCTTAAAAGAAACTGCAAGACTGCTTGAGGAAGGAATATCTCCTAATAAGAAAGTAAGTGATGTGAGGGAAGCAGAATCTCATAAAAAAGTGTTCTTTGAGATGATTGAATACAAGAAAGATCTTTCCCTACAGGAAGTTTTGCATTGGCACAGAATGCTACTGGAAGAAACTAAAGAAGATATTGCTGGAAAAACTAGAGGTCACCAGGTTGCAATCTCTTGGAGTAAGTTTATGCCACCGATTCCAGCAGAAATAGACCTTCTTCTTAAAGAATTCTTTGATTGGTATAGAAATGTAAAAGATAAATTACATCCCGTCGCTTTGGCTGCTCTTGTGCATCTAAAGTTTGTAACAATTCACCCATTTGCGGATGGAAATGGTAGAATCTCAAGGTTAATGATGAACTTTGTTCTTCACAAGAATGATTTTCCAATGATAGATATTGCCTATGAGAAAAGAGGAGGATACTATACTGCCTTAGAAAGAAGCCAAGTAAGAAAGGATGATTCTATTTTTCTTCAATGGTTCTTTAAGAGATATCTAAAGGAATTCAAGAAGTACATCTGATAATTCTACATTTATCATCTATTGCCCCATTTATCTAATTTGTAGAAGTAGTGTTATTAGTAACGTCGCGTTGTAGGCAGGGATTTGAACGACTAGTTTCATATAAAATTGACTTGGAGGGCGTATATAAATGTTTATTTTTGTCCCTTTTGACTGGTAAAAATGACAAGGTAAAGAAAGATTAGGAACCTGAAACCCTCTTCTTTACCTTATCTACGAAGAGTCTTATTTGTCCAATTTCCCCTATTGTATTGAAAACTTCCTTTTCTGTGAGGTCTCCATAGTAATGGGCAAATATATTTCTTTTCTTTATTAGATTGTTTAGGTTGTCTGCTTCTTTCTTGTTCATGAATCCTGATTTTGACAACATTGGAAGAATATCTTGATATGTTGCTGGAGCGCCCAGGTTCTCTGCTGAAAGAATGTCTGCACCCAAATCTATTGCTCTGTTGAGAATTGCAAGTATAAGCATTGATGAAGCATTGTAGGTCTTGCTGTCTTCTAGAGATGAGATAGAACTTATTTTGTAACCTTCCAATTCTTTCAAATACTTTTCTATGTCTGCTACTGCCTTGCCGATTCTCTCTAAATCATACATTTGTTAATACTCTCCTGTAAAAAGAGTGTATAAATGGCTGGAAGTCTAAATATTCTTTAAATATGTGGTATCTTGTATTGTACAGATATGTTTTATCCTTGCAAAACATCAATTTTCCTTCCTTTAGAACTCTGAATTTGATTATTAAAGGAAGTCTTGAGAAAACTGATATGTTGAATGTTTCATCCCCCATTCCTAGAATTTTTAGTTCTTCTTTGATGGTTGCGTCCTTTGTAATAACTGCTAGATCATAATCTGAATCCTGCCTTGCTTTTCCACGAGACCTGCTTCCAAAGAAAAATACTGAAGAAACGCAGCCCATTTTCTCTAGTTCTTTTAGAATCTCATTCAATCTTCCCATACCCTTTTGATTCATAATTGTATATATCTTTGCTATTATTTAAGTTAATTGGTTTAAGAAAGATGAAGAGTATAAAACATCGGGCAACCCTTGCAGATCACCCGGGGATATGTTGATTATTGGAAGAGAATCATGGATTTAAGCGTTGCGTTTTGGTTCGTCAGTCGTCATTGTAGGCCGGGATTTGAACGACTAGTTTCATATAAAATTGACTAATGGTGTGTATTTAAAGGTTGTTTTTTGCTCCTTTAAACTGGTAAAATTAGTGAGATTGGAGGATTATTTATGTTACCGGGCGGCTACACCTTCTTGACTATTCTGTTTGTTGTGGACGTAATCAGAAGATTATGTTTTGTTCATGAATAAGATCAAATAGGAATTTTACTAACGGTCTTAACTCCCCTTTTATTTGGGAAGACTCTAGTGCTTTGTAATAAATATGCTTTTTCTTATTTGGTATGTTAATCATAGGGTAATCATGCTTATGTAGAATAAAATTCATTAATAGTCTGCCAACTCTTCCATTACCATCCACAAAGGGGTGTATTGTTTCAAATGCTGCATGGAAGTAAGCCGCTAAAACTAAGGGATGAATCTTCTTCTTATTTTTTGTGTACCAAGTTAAAAGTGCTTTCATTTCCCAAGGTACTCTTGCTGGTTCTGGTGGCAGCCAATTTGTTCCCCTTATGTAGACTTGAAGCTCCCTGTATCTTCCTATTTGATTCTTTAGCTCCTCTCTTAATGTGCGCTTTGTGACTATCTTGTGGAGATTCAGAATCATATCTTTTGAAAGATCACCTTTTTCTTTTAGAATGAAATCGAATGCTTCTTTGTGATTCACAACTTCGTTTATTTCTCGCATAGATCTTCTAGGAGTTATATTCTCGAAAAGCAGCTGCGATGTCTCCTGTAACGTTAAAGTATTTCCTTCTATATTTGTGGAATCATAGGTAAATAAGGAAACAAATGATTCATAACGGTTTTCAAGATTTCCTTTCGGCTGACTAGAATATTCTTTCCTTATCTTCTCAAGGTTATTCTTCTCTTGTTCGGTTAATAGGGTTGAAAGAAGCATTAACTCTTTATCTGCTTGACTTTCTTTTTCATTTAATGATGATTTATCAAGTTCTGAACCAAGATATACTCTCTTTTTATTGACCTTATCTCCCTTTCTGACTGACTGGACACGATAATAATATTTTTTACCGTTTATGGTCTTTATTTCTGTATAGGTCATGACATATTTACGTCTACATCATTTAAATACTTTTCTGTAGTGTGGACGTAAGAGAGAGTAGTTCGTCTTCAGTCGTCGTTGTAGGCAGGAATCTGGACGACTAGTTTCATATAAAATTGACTTGGGGGACGTATATAAACCTTGTTTATACAAGGTTTATTCTTGTTTTACTGGTTCTTCTTGAGATTCCAGGAAGGCGATATTTGATGCGAGGTCCACCATTAACTTCATTCTTGAGAACTTCAAAAAGTCCAAGCCTATGATGGTTGGTATTCTGTATACGTTTTCTTTAAACTCTTGAGGCATGCTTCTCAGGGCATTAATGTCTACAACACTAAGAGGCATATCTATTCTCTTTATGGTGTTATCTCGCGATTTCAAAGCAAGTGAAAATGATCTTACTTTTTTAGAAGGTATGCCTCCTCTTCCGAATCCTTTTATTGGATCTCCACTGTCCAAAGAATTTGCAGGAATATTTAGTCTAATTGCATCTGCTGCAGAGATTATCGTTGTTGGGCTTCCAGTATCTAAAATGGCCCTCAGAGAACCAAAAGAATGTGCTTGTCTTGACAAAATGTTCAAAAATAATCTTTCCGCGTTAGGTACTTGGGTTATTTCTAAGTCAAATATCATCTTAGTAAACAACTATTTGACCTTTAGAAGGAATAAACTCTATTAAAACGTCGCTTAAACGCTTGCCCATTGAATGAATTAACTTAACAAGTTCTTCAAAGCTGGAAGCATTGGCCAAAATCTTATTTCCTTCTAGGGCAACATATCTATCTGCATAGTCTTTCCTGAGAGTTGCGAAGTTCTTAGAGAGAAAAGAAGAACCTGTCTCCAAAACATTAAATTCCTGTAAAACTTGGCTGTCCATACTTATCATAGCTGAAACTTATTTATAAACCTTTTTGATTATTAAATAAACCAACAATGTTTCTGGACCCTAGAGGTTAAAAAATGGTGTACCATTCCGGTACACAAACCCCTCCAGGACTTACCCAGATATTGATATTATGCAAAACATCTATTTAAGCCTTTCTTTTTGATAATTTTTAACAGGAATTGTAGGGTAAGAGCGTCCGTCAATCCTACTAACCGCATCATCCTTTCAGAGCACGGGATTCGTCAGGTCGCATTCCCCCACAGTATAGATATGACTTCTATATTATTTAAACTTTTTAGTGATTACTCTTTGATTGTTCTGGAGGGGTAAAAATGTTCAATCCCAGACGAAAGGCAAGCCTTTCATCTCTTTCAGGGCATTAATTATGTCTACTTCCGGGATGTCGTCCTTGCCGTCCTTACGAATGGCAATTGTGCATCCGTCTAAATAATGGCCCTTGAATACCTTTGCAATGACCTTCTTTCCGTACTTCTTTTCAAGTTCTTCTTTTAACATTTTGAGTATGTGGGTTAGTATTTGTTTATTACATTTAATAAATAATCATAGCTTTTGTCAGCTTGCTCTAACATAAAATGATAGTAACTTTTTAACTTTCCATCCTTTGACTTCTCCAGGGCATTGAAATAAGCAAGCTTATTTTCTTTGTAGACTATAATTGGAGGGTATCTACTACTCATTAAGATTTTATTCATAATTAAACGACCAGTTCTTCCATTTCCGTCTCTAAATGGGTGGATAAATTCATATCTCTTGTGAAATTCAAAGGCTAAAATTAAAGGATGTATCTTGTTCTTGTTATTTCTATACCAATTTACTAAACTTATCAATTCTTCTTCAACTTTTTCAGGAGGGGTTGTTTGGGAGTTGCCGACTATGACTTCCTCTTTCTTGAAACCTTTGGGATATGGGATATTTCCTTCCATAAACAAGTCTTTGGTCAATATGTGATATAACCTTTTTATAGAATTAAGATTAAACTTAAACGAATTTTGAAGATATTCAAAAGCAAGAATTGAGTTCTTTACTTCTTTGACTTCGTTTCTATTATTATATTTTGTATCGCCAGTGTCTATTATCTCTCTAACTCTTTCTGGAGGAATTTTAGATCCTTCGATGTTATTAGAATTGAATATGAACTCTTTTGCAAATTCTATATTGACTGCATCATCACATCTCTTCCCTTCGATTAGATTTTCTATTCTTATTGATTTTGATTCAATCTTTTCTGGAAGATTATCACTATGAGAGATGTCTGCTTCAACTTTCTCTAAAAATTTAGTTCTAAATTGAAGTTCTTCTTGAGATAAGTCTCCTAGATTATCTAAGATATATTTCTCTTTGTTGGCTGTCGATGGCTCAACACCTAAATATTTCTTTATTACAAATAACTCTCCCATGAAAGAGACTTTTTTAACAAATGAAAGGGATGTCTTTCCACCAAGGTTCTTCTTTTCTATGTAGCTCATAGATTATATAGAATAATCGAGCTTATAAACCTTACCTTTTTGGCAGGAAGATATAATTAAAACCACGAATGTAAGAGCACTATTATTTACCTTTTTGGCAGGAAATATGATTAATTCCCATACCTTTTTGGCAGGAAATACTTACCCTTTATTTTTGATAAATGAAATTTAAAGGGTAAGAGAGAGTAATACTAGAAGATTAGTCAGTCGTCTTTGTAGGCAGGGATTTGGACGACTAGTTTCATATAAAATTGACTTGGGGGACGTATATAAACCTTTATTTTTACCAGTTCAAAGGGATAAAAATAAACATTTAAATAGGGAACTGGATGGGCTAAAATATGAATCAAGTAAGACAATTACCGCACAGCAAACTTTGGTACCATAGTAGAGACTTAGTTAGAACTGTAACTTATGCTATGGAAAACTTTGTGCAAGCAATTCCTGAAAAGATTTCCGAAGAATTAAAGGAAACAAGAGAACATTTTGATATACTCTCCAATACTCTAAATGATAAATTTCCAAGTAAAAGATTAAGAACTGGCCTAAGTGGAATGCTTATTTATGACTTGATTTATACAGCAAATCGATGGGGCATGGATGTTGGGTACAGATTTACGCTAAAACGAGAAGCCGCTTAGGAAAAAATTTATTTTTGATTGTTCTGGGGGGGTGAAAAGGAGCATACAATGGAAAAGTTTATATATCACTAAAAGGATATAACTATGTACCTAAATAGTTATATTCATATTTAACTCGGGGGTATCAAAACTAAAAATGTTCACGAAAACGCAGGCAAAGATAATGGAAATATTTGTATCCAGGATTACTGGGAAGTTCAGTATACGGGGGGTGGCTGAGGAATTGAAATTGGCTTATCCTTTAATTCATAGATCTATGCAATCGCTTTTGCTTGGTGGTTTTCTTCTCAAGGATGAACGAGGGCTGATTTCCTTGAACTATGGGGGGAATCATGGAGAATTGGCTTATGTGGAGTCGCTGAGAGCTAAGGGGGCTCTTGCTGGAGACAAGACAATTGATTTATTTGTAAAAGATGTATTGGAGAGATTGAAGGAAGATTTCTTTGTTTTCTTGATATTCGGTTCATTCGTTGAGAAAAAAGATCCGCGAGACATAGATGTGTTGATTATATTAGATGATGAAAAGAAAATAAATGATACTGAAAAGGTTTTAGTTAACATCGCTGGAAATTTCACTAAAAAATTTGAATTTCAAGTAATTTCCAGCAAGAGTGCCCAGGAAATGCTGGCTAAAAGGGATAAGATTAATATACTAAATGAGACATTAAATAAGCATATCCTACTATTTGGAGCAGAGAATTATTATAGGATAATCAAAAATGCTAGATGAAAAGAAGGTGCAGGAAAGTAAGAAACGTATTGAACAAGCATTGAGTAGGAATGAGATTGTGAAAGAAAAAGAGGGTAAATTTGTTGAATTTTTTCTAAATAATGCGCGAAACTCTTCCGATGTCGCTAAACTGTTGTATGAAGTTTCAACAAAGCAAGAAATGAAAAAACTAACTGGCTTTCCAGATTTCAATGGTTTTCTTTGGGTTATCAATTCAAGTTATTATTCAATGTTCTATATGGTAAGGGCATTGCTTGAAAGTTCTGGAGTCAAGATAAAAACTGAGCAATCAGTTCATGTCCTTGCTTTTGATGCTCTAATTTATTACCTTTATTCAAATGGCAGGATTGAGAAGCAATTGATAGAAGAGTTTCAGGAAGCAGTGGCTGAAGCTCAGGAATCTCTCGGAAAGGAGAAAGCAAGAAGTTTGATGGATGATTATTTCAGTGAAAGAGAAAAACGAAGTAGATTTACATATGAAATGGGAGAGACTGCATTAGAGAATAAGGCTTCAACTTCCTTGGAAAGAGCAAAAAGATTTAATGAGACTTTAAGAAAGATGATTAAGATTGTTTAGGTTTAGATCGTCAGTCCGTTGTAGGCTATTCTGGAGGGGTGAAAAACGAGAGATTTAATAAGATATTGTTTTACTGGTTCTTCTTGAGATGAATGCGTTCGTTCTTTTGATCAAAGGTAATCTCAAACTTATCAAAGAAACCTGCTCTTCCTAGCAGGATGGGAACATCCTCTGTGTTTGTCTTTGTCAGAAGGACTTTAACTGGAATTGTAAATGAATAGGGTTCATGTGGTCTTGAGATTTCTAGATTAAGAGTTGTCTGAATTGCCTCTGCAAATCCTCCTATTCCTGTAACTTCCTCTTTCTTACCTGAAAGGTCTGCATTAAGGAGTTCTGCTACATCGAGAGGAATGACTGAAATGTCTGCCCCAGAATCGAGGAGGGCTATAAATTCATATTTTGCACCCTTTCCTGAGAGTGTTATCGGAACCATGGGCGACTTTATTTCTATTCCGTTAGGTCGTTTCACCCTTTTATACTTGAAGTTTAAGGTCATCTTAGAATATCATTGCTTCCTGACTTGGAACCTTTGCTAAAAGAAACTTCTTACTTCCCGTTATTTCTTGGGCTTTAGCGGCGACGGCTTTGACATCTTTGCCGTGTGCAATCACTTTATTATCTGCTATAGCAATCCATTCTCCAATAAATCTGCCGACATCTGCCTGCATGAAGTATTCATAATTTTTTTCCTGAACTAGTTGAGCCATGATATCTTGAATAGGTTTTGGTTGTTTAAATAATTAACTAATTCGTCGTTTGGGGTGAGTTTAAAGATTGTTTTTGAGGGAAACTATTTTCTTTTAGAATAAATAAGAGCCATGGATAATCCTGCGATGAACAAAACGATACCAATCAAACCTGAAGAAGGTTGATTTAAACTGCCAATAACATTTCCAGTAAGATTAGCAGAGATAAAAAATAATCCTGCCAGAACTCCTCCAATCCCTAAAAATGCAAGTGTTCTGTAGGGTGGTTGTGGTTTATGACCCTCATATCTGCCACCGTATGCCTCTGCTCCATGATAAATCCTTCTCTTTGACTTTTCATAGGCTCTGCGACTTGGATGAACAATATTTCCTTGCCCGTCTATGAAAGACATGTCCTGTGGTAAATCTGGCTGACGACCCGAACCATAGGTTGTTCCCTCTTTAGCTCTCTGTTGTCTGAGGAATTCTGTGCGTTCTTGTGGTGTTGTCTTCCTCTTTGTCATGATATGTTAAGGTAATGATGATTTAATAAGATTTGGATTTGAATTTGCCTAGTATCCAGCCGATTATGGCTCCGATTATAAAATATATTGCAATGGTGCCGATAAATGCAATTATTGGGGCAAAAGAATTGATAAGAGGATTAATACTAAAATCGACTGTTACGATTATTTTATTTGAATAAGAACAAAAAGCGTAATTAAAATAATCTTGACAACCTTGAGCAGGTTCACGACATTTAGTCTGATAACATACTGAAGACAATAAGAAAATGATTAGTCCTATCAAGGTGACGATAATCCCGCCTTTCAACCAATTTGGTAAATCTTTCCAACTCATTGTAATCTATTGTTTATGGGATTTAATAAGATTTGGATTGATTTTACTTCTTCTTGACACGAGTCCACTTACAAAACTTAATCATTTTTTCAACAAACTTCTTCTGGGTTTCCTATAGACTACATCGTAGAAGAGATAGGATAAAACAAAGGATTTCTGAAAGACGAAATAGATAATCTGTTAGTGGGTTCTAGACAATTAAAGTGTAACTTTAAAGTGGTGATAAATAGGAAGACTTAAATATGCTTCCTACCGGGTGGCATAAAGGTAAAAATTGAAAAATGAAGCATAAAATAAGTATTTCCGTTGATGAAGAAGTTCTAGATAGGGCAGACCTTGGAGTTCTTAGAAGAAAGTTTAGGAATAGATCTCATGCGTTTGAATATGCATTATGTAAATTGATGGAGGAAAAGGAAAATGAACTTAGTTCCAATTGAAAATAAAAATGCAATTTTGGAGGACCCTTTCTTTACTCAGGAAGTTGAGGGAGTGGTAAAAAATATAGCTGGAAAAGTAGCTACAAAGTATGGGGAAGATTTATGTGGAAGTTATTTGGTAATTTCCGGATTGGCTCAGATATTAAAATTTATGGACCCTCGAGGAAAAACAGTTCTTGATTTGGGTTGTGGCACTATAAATTCTTTTTATAATAACTCTGAATTTAGAACGTTTGAGCCCTGGCTTGCTAGAGCATTGCATGAATATGGTGCAAATGCTGTGGGTGTTGACCTTGGTTCTTTGAGCTCTGAAGAGTTCAGAGGATACTCTCTAGATCTTAGAGATCCCAAGGCGTTGGATTTCCTAGCAGATGGAAGTGTTGATGCTGCCTGCGCATTTTCTCTATTTGATTCTCCAACGGCAAATGGCACGGGATATAAGATGGCCCAAAGTCAAAAGGGCAGAGAATATATGGATGAATTAATGACGGGTGGGCCAACTCTTTTCCAAACATTGGTTCCACAATTGAAAAGAGTGCTAAAGCCAGGGGCACCATTCATTTATGAATCACTGGGAATAAGATAGAAGCATTGAACGTTCTATGAATTACTTCTCTGGATTGTCGCAGATATGCGAATGTAGAAAATATTAAATAGACTGCGAGGGGGGATATTTTATGACCTGGACACCGAAAAGAATAGTTCATCCTGAAGCTGGGGAACTTGAGTTTTCTACTTTGAAAGAATTCATTTGCTCTGGAAAGAGAGCAGGTTGGGCAAGTGGAGCAAAGCCAACTAAACTATCTGATGGCACGAAGCATTATGAACACACTGAAGGAGAGTTAAAGTATACTGATGATTTTATTGGTCAAGGGAGATTTATCGGTCGGGAAGTCGTAAGATTTAAGGGCGTTCCAGTTTGGGGAATGAATTATACTGATATTTTCTGGACACCACAGGAATATACTTCTGACTTGAGTGAAAAGCTTAGGGAGCAGGTTTTTGGTTTTCTCAAGGAAAGACTTAATCTGGTAGAACCGGACGCACCATTTAGAGGACCCATAGATAGCTATGCTACAAGGATTGTTGACTCTGGAAAAATAATGTATTATAATAGATTGTCTGCACCAACGGAGAAGGAATATGAAAAAATAATAAAGTTCTCTGGACGTGAAGAAATGAGTTTTGATACAAATGATAAGAGCATATTTCCATTCATTTGTTTTAGCTTAGATTATCATGGAAGAGTTCTAATTCCCGATGAATATATTAAAGAATAATTTTACTCGGAAACGTGAGCTCTGGGTGTTTTGATTACTTTTCCGCTGTTTGGATGTTTTGTTATGTGTGGAATTCTTGGAATGAAGAATGCTGCCACCATGCAAATTATTGCAATGGAATACATTTCGAATCCAAGAGCCATTCCTATTCCTGCGGCAAACCAAATGCTTGCTGCCGTTGTTAAGTTTACGACAAGGCCGTCATCACCCTTTAGAATCATTCCTGCACCAATGAAACCGACGCCGGCAACAATTTGAGCGGCAATTCTAGATGTGGACATTGGATCAACAAGTGCTGAGACGAATGAAAATAACATTGAGCCCGTGATAACTAGAGTATGGGTACTAATTCCAGCTGGCTTGCCTCTTGCTTCTCTTTCTGCTCCAATTATGTATCCTGCAATCATTGATAGGATAATGTTAATTATGAATGTTAGTTCGTATCCTTGAAGAAATTGTATTGGTGCGACTGCCATCTTTTAATTATTGGCGATGCAGGTTTATAAATATTTCATTTAATTTGATTAGCAATTCTTCTCTAAATCTTGGAACGTACTGATTTGAGTTAAGACTGAGAGTTTTACAATTATTTTTTAATTTTGCTGACGAACTGCGACAAGGTCTTTGAAGAAACGTCTCATTGAAAGATCTCTAACTTCAGGCATTATTGACAGAAGTTCTGCTGTCTCCAAGGATTTGTAATTTCTTGCAAGGTCAGTTAGGGCATTGGCAACTCTCACGTGTGCTCTCTGCTTTGAAAATCCATACTTATTTCCAATTTCTTCATAGGTCAGGGCAGCATTTCCCTCTAGGCCATAGTAATCTCTTAACATTGGTGCGTGTCTTTCTGGAAGCTCTGCAATGAATCGTTCGAGCATTTCACTCTCTTCAGCTCTAAATATCTCTTCATTTCCATCGAATGATGGCAGGGCTGAAAGAGAAGTTTGTGTCAAACTCGTGCAAGCATAGTCTGGAACAGACCTATTCTTTAGAAAACGTTTTCTTTCATACTCGGAAGCATTAATTTCTGGGAAAACATCTGCTTCGAATAGAAAAACGCCACGATCTCTGAAAAATTGGCAAATTTTTCTTTGAGCCTCTGGAGGAGCTGAGTTTCCTCTGGTTTCATAGTGCACATAGGTTGTAAGTGGCATTCCTATTGCATTGGCAACATCACTCATGGGGATGTTAAGGAAGTTTCTAGCTCTAAGTAGATGGGGATTTCTAGGCAGTTTTACCTTTCTTCCAGCTCTTGACCTTGCTTCTTTGGGTAACATAAAAATTCCCTGAGAGTTGTGTATTTAAGTCTTTCTTTTCATCTTGCCCAGTAGTAAAAAAAAGACTACCAGAAGGTTTTTTAAGGGTCAAAAACGTCTATCTTACATGGAATTCGGGGATAATTTAGGCAAGTCAGGAGTATCTAAAATTGTTGCATCTTTTGTAACAATTGCCGTCGTGGTTTTACTAATTATGGCTGGGCCTGCACAGGCATTTACATTGAGTTTTGATGGTATCTCCAATGCTTCTCCAAAGCAGGGAGAAATCATTTCTTTCATTGCTAAGTTGAGTATTGAATCTAATGAATTTATGAATCTTAATCCGATTGATTTGTATGATGATGAGTCAGGAAAAACATTATGTACTTTCACTCCAGATGGAAAGAATACCACCGAATGTGTTGGTATAGGAATAACTAATTTGGAAAATGGAACAAGCGCCAATGGAACTGGATATGGATATGGATATGAGTATTACCAAGATTATGGATATGGATACGGTCCACACACTGGATACAATGGAAATTATGTCTATAATGTTACAATAGACACTAGTAAATTGAGCACGGGAACATATAACTTGATATTGAAGACTTTGCAGGCAGGAGATTATACTTATTACACTCACAACCCACTTACAATCACCATACTTGCTGATACACAGCAACATGCAGATACTCCAACTGTAACTATTGAAGAGGGTAAGACTGAAGTTGTATTCAACCAAAATAGTTCGAATGTGCAGGAAATTGTTGTAAACTCAAGTATTCTAAGTTCAACTGAAATTACATTGAATATGTCCTCTTTACTGAACACTACTGATTCAACTGTTAATGTTACAAATGCAATTAATTTGACTAGAGAGACTACGTCCAGTGAATATACTGCTGAGATTCCTGCCGGAACAGTTATCAGCGGACCTGATGGATGGGATGGATCAATTGTATTACCTACTGTTGAAAGTAATTCTGCCGTGAGTTTGTCTGGTGCTGATACTCAAGTCGTAGTAAAGATGGGTGGAGACTTTGAATTGAACTTCTCCAATCCGATAAAGATTAGTTTGTCTGGAATGAGTGGAAAGAGTGCCGCCTGGGCAAGAGATGGAGTCTCACATAACATTAATACCACCTGTGACGCTGACGATCCTACGGGAGTTATAAATCCTATTTTACCAAGAGAGTGTTACAATAACACTGGTTCTGATCTTGTGATATGGACATACCACTTCACTGAATTCGCAGCATACACGGCTAGTGCTGCTGTGGCTACTACTACAACGCAGAGCAATTCATATGGAACGCCAAGAAAGATGGCTGCACCAATAACTCCTGCTGATACTCCTGCGCCTAGTGATACAACAACTGGAACGCCTGAGACTACTGGCCAAAATGTGGGTGGAGGAAGCTTCCTAACTGGTTTCGTCGTTGGAGTTGGAGATCTTGTTAAGAATCCTATATCCTGGGTTGTAATTGCTGCAGTCGTAATAATTGGTGGTGGAGCAATTGCTCTTAGATTTAGGAAGAATCCTGGAAAGAGTAAGAATGGAAAGAAGTCACGTTCTAAGAAATCAAGGGCTAAGGATGAAGACCTTGATGCCGACATGGATTAATTTTTAATTTATATTCTAATATTTTTTCGATTCCAAAAAGATTTAAATAAGGTATACCTGTGAAAACAGACTAGAATACTAGGTAAGACATGGACTTTAATCTGGAAAATATAGACATATATGAACAGATACTTCCGCTATACAGCGAAGTTGATGAGAGAGAGGTCGCTAGGTGCGCCTCCTTTGCGGACAATGACCTTGCTAAGCCTGGGAATGGGAAAAATCTTGAACCCAGAATTCCCTGGAATGACCGAGATCCGACTCTGGGAGATTTTATCCGGAAGAATAAATCTAAGGAAGTATGGCTAGGTGGAATGTTTAGAAGTAAGGATTTCTTAGATGTTAGAGTTGATTCAATAGTTCTTGGGCATATAGTCTATGAAGCTGAAGGAAGAGGATGGAAAGTTAGTGCTCCTGAGAATTTACGGTTGGGAAAGACTGCAGATTATCTCATTAATTCTGAAAGAGAAGAAATTCAAAAGAAGGAAAACTTTAGAATGGCCAACTCTTCCAGACTCGATTACGGAAAACTTGCATTTAGCGGCTATTCTAGATTAACTCCAGTTTATCTTGCTGAAAGAAATAGTGAAAGAGTTGTAATCTCACACTGGTGCATAGCTGAAGCAACCGGACAGGAGATTGGAGGCAAAATGGAGTGGAAAACTGTTAAAGTACCATTGAT
>JBAXMY010000009.1:0-16660 GCA_037134055.1 archaeon | reverse complement strand
CAGATTTAGGGAAACCCGTTCATCTTGAATGTACTCCCAAAGAACGGGGCGGATTTTTGTGATTATTTTAGAGAATTAGACGGTGGTCATTTTTTACCACAGTCTTTAAATATAATTGATTTGTTGATTTGATATGAATCTTGAAAAGAAAGTGTTGGCCATTGGATTTGGAGCAGGTTTAGCTCTGAGTGGATTCATGATGAGTGATGTTGGAGGAGATTGTTTGTATAAAATTTATCAAGTTGCGTCTTCAATTGAAGGAAAGTATCCTGGTATTTTCTCTTCTTTTGCCGGCTCTACAGTCGGAGTAATGTTAGCCAGCAGTAAACCTGCAGTGAGATATACCAACAGAATAAAGAAGGGTATGATGAATGCTGCGTTGTATGGACCAATACGTTAACTAGTATTCTTTTAGAAAGTCCCAGAATTGGGGCCAGCTTTTTGCAACGCATTCTGGATGTATGAATTGGATGGGTTTATTGAGATTTTTGTATAACATTGCAAGAGCTTGGACAACTCTATGATCTCGAGATTGGATTGGCTGACCTTTCTCTGCCTGCTGAAGGCAGAGTTTCATTTCTTCTATGCGATTTGATTCATGACCCTGTAAGCTGGGCCAGAGCGCTAGGCCCTGTTCCCTGCTTATTAGATTGAAAGCTCTGGCAAAGCAGTAATCTTCTGCTTGCTCGGTGCTCCAGAGAGTTCTTTTTTCTTTTTTGAGTTCTATGTATGTTAAAGCTTGTGCAAGAATGGTTGAATCATATTTAGGAAGCCAGGAATGATTGTCTTTTTTGCTTATGTTCCAGTGTTCAACTGCAGTGTAGGTCAATGCTAGTTTGTAGGGTGGATTTGGTACGTGTTCTTTGCTGCCAAGAAGAACTGCTGCGCTTGCCCATTGTGAAGTGCCATTGTCAAGTTGGAGAAGTTCTGCTAGGGGAAGATTGACAATTTCTGGATTTGATTCTATTTTTCTGGAAGAAAGGGTGCCCGACCTAACAAACTTCTTGTTCAGATTATGTTTCCAAGAAAGAAATTGAAGGAATCTGTAGAGTGTGCCCGATTCTCCGACTTCAATAGTGTCAGAGGTTTTCCAGTTTTTCAGAACGTTCTTAAGTGCTTGCAAGTCAGTGCCAAGATTTTTCTCTTGCTCAAGGAAGTTAAGACATTGTGGGGAATCGTGAATTAGGTCGAGTATGCCCATTCTAATCATCCAGGACTTGTCTAAAGGTATTAGATGCTTTTGAATTATCTCTTGTGCGAGGCTCATTTGTGTGTATGTGTGTTTATCCTCGAATAACTATATCTCTTTTGTTATTTTTATGTTATTCTCGTGTCACGATAGGTTTATATATTCCTGGAAATCTAAGGTTGTATAAATAATCAAAAGGAGGCTAAAAATGGTACAAGGATATTGTGTGAAGTGCAAGAAGAAAGTGGATATAAAGAATCCTGTGGAATCTTTGACTTCTAAGGGCACT
This sequence comes from archaeon, assembly GCA_037134055.1. Taxonomy (GTDB): domain Archaea; phylum Nanobdellota; class Nanobdellia; order Pacearchaeales; family GW2011-AR1; genus JBAXMY01. The sequence goes on along the minus strand of JBAXMY010000009.1, from coordinate 15,182 downwards.
AAAATCGCAAAGGGAAAGTGTCCGAACTGTGGAATAACTGTCTGCAGAATGGGCGGAATTAAGTAAACCCCTTTATAGGTTTTATTTTGAACGTTAGATTTAATTTATTAGAATAATTTAAATACATTTAATTTTATAGGTTTGTATGGCTGAGAAAAAAGAAGCTAAGAAAGAGATTAGTTCGTATGATAAGATAATTGAGATTGCTTCTAGAAAGAGCTTGTTCTATCCTGCTGCGGAGATATATCCTAATTCTCCTGCCGGATTCTGGGATTTTGGTCCGTTTGGACAGGCAATAAGAAGAAAGGTGGCAGATTTCTGGAGACATGAGTTCGTTCAAAAGGAAGGTATGTTGGAAATACATGGTTCTCAAATACTTCCTGAATCTGTATTTATTGGTTCTGGGCATCTAAAGTCGTTTGCCGATCCAATTGTTCAATGTACGAAGTGCAAGAAGTATGAACGTGCTGACAAGATAATAAGTGAAAAAATTGGAAAAAATGTTCCTGAATCACTTGCTGTTGACAAATTGAGTGAGATGATTATTGAGAATAAAATAAAATGCCCTAAGTGTAAGGGCGAGTTTGGTAAGGTATCTAAGTTTAATATGATGGTTGAGAGTATTGTAGGTAAGCAGGGAGAGTTTAGAACATTCTTGAGGCCTGAAGCGTGCCAATCTATTTTTATGAATTTTGTTAGAATGGTGAAAACGATGAGGTTCAAGTTACCCCAGGGAATTGCTCAGGCTGGTGGTGCTTTTAGGAATGAAATTTCTCCAAGACAGAGCATAACTAGATCTGTGGAATTTGCACAAATGGAAGCGGAAGTGTACTTTGACCCTGAGAAGATGAATGATGTTGAAAAGTTTAAGGATGTGGAAAAATATAAGGTTCGTGTTCTTCGTCTTGGTAAAGAGAAGGTTGAAGAGTTCTCTGCTGCCGATTTGGTGTCAAAGAAAATTGTTCCTGGTAAATTGATTGCATACTTTATGGCTAGAACGCAGCAGGTTTGGAATAAAATGGGGATTCCACTTGATAAAATAAGATTCCGCGAGGTGGATAAGGATGAACGGGCATTCTATTCTGGGGCTACGTTTGACTTTGAAGTGCTGACTGGACTTGGATGGCTGGAATTGATTGCAAATAACTATCGAACAGATTATGATTGTAAAGGACACATGGAAAAGTCTGGTTCGGATCAGAGTTATGTTGACCCTACGACCGGAAAGAGATTAATTCCACATATTTGGGAAATTTCTGCCGGAGTTGATAGAACTATGTATGCAATCTTGGACACTTGTATGAAAGAAGGAAAGGAAGGACTTTATTTTGCTCTCAATCCATTGATTGCACCATATCATTGCACCGTATTTCCAATTGTAAATAAGCCAGGATTCCCCGAACTTGCTGAGGAAGTAATGCAATCTTTGCAGAATTCTTGGTTCGATGCATATTTTGATGACTCTGGAAGTATTGGAAGAAGATATGCCCGGTCAGATGAAGTGGGTATTCCATACTGTATTACAATTGATGGGGATTCTTTGACGGAGAAGACAGTAACCATCAGGGACAGAGATAGCAGAAAGCAAATAATAGTAAAAATTGTAGATTTGAAGGACGTTCTTCGCAAATTGATATATGGAGAAGTAGAATTTGAAAAGGCTGGAAAGCTTGTCGTTGCTAAAGTCAAAGAATAGATATAAAAAGGGAAAAACCTTATTTTCAGTATGATGAACGCATTTGATTTTGTGATGTGGCCAGTGGCAATTGGATTTAGCATACTCGCCGCAATTGTAATGGTAATATTTATTGTATTCTGGGTATTAATGCTAATTGACTGTGCAAAGAGGAAATTCAAGAATGATGTGGAAAAGATTGTTTGGGTTTTGGTTCTTCTCTTTGGAAGAATATTCGGTGCGATAGCTTACTACATAGTTATTCGTGCTATGAATCCAAAGGGTTTGGCTAAGAAGTAATCATGAATGACATTTGGTCTTATTCGCTTCTGAGTGTTTTGTTGGTTAGTTTGCTCTCTTTTATCGGGCTCCTATTTTTCCGAATTAAGGAAAAAAATCTTAAGAAGATTCTTGTCTATCTGATAAGCATTGCGGCTGGAGCATTATTTGGAGATGTATTCATACATCTTATTCCTGAGATTTCAAGAACTTCTGGTTTTACAATTGGAGTATCGGTATCTTTCTTGATTGGAGTACTCATATTTTTTATTCTTGAGAAGGCAGTGCATGCACAACAGTACCATTCACATGAAGGGCATGAGCACCATGCTCCTGCAAGTAGGGAGAAAATTAAACCTCTTGCATACATGAGTCTGATTGTTAGCGCGCTTCATAATTTCCTAGATGGGGCAGTTATTGCTGCAGCATATTTTGTTAGCATCCCTGCAGGAATTGGAACCACCTTTGCAGTGATATTGCATGAGATTCCGCACGAAGTTGGAAGTTTTAGCATTCTTCTACATGGAGGATTTAGTAAGGGTAGGGCATTATTCGTTAATTTCATTTCCGCACTTGCAGCCATTGTTGGTGCATTCGTTGCTCTCTGGTTGGGTGGAGCGGTTCAGGGTATGCAAGCAATTCTAGTTCCTCTGGCAGCTGGAGGACTTCTGTACATTGCGGGAAGTGATCTGATCCCAGAATTGCACAAGGAATCGCACGGAATCAAGTCAGCATTGCTTCAGATAGTTATGTTAGCAATTGGAATGGGTTTGATGTTTTTGCTTCTGGTTGTTGGCTAATTTAAGAAGATTTATAATCCTTGAATTTTAGAAGATTGTAAGGGCCTGTAGTATAGTGGTAATATGTATCCATGGCATGGATGAGACCTGAGTTCGATTCTCGGCAGGTCCACTTTTTATAGATTGTATGTTCATTAAATTTAAAAACACGACATGCCAGTGAGATTTATGAATGAAAAAGAGTTTCAGGATGAATTAAAAAAACTAAGTGACGGCGGGGTGGAATCTGTCAGATATCATGTTACGGATATACAGGGTAATCTTAAAGAGGTTACTCTGACAATCGGAGATATTAGAGGAACTGGTACAACGACAACTGATGGATCTTCTCTTTTTGGAAAGATAATTCCTCCAACTGAAAGTGATATGCTTCTTGAGCCAGATCATAGTACTCTGGTAAGAATTCCCTGGATGGATAAGTCTGCTAGAATGATCTGTACTAGTTTCCATACTAAAGAGCATGAAAATGAAGAGCCGCAGAGATTTGAGGGATGTCCAAGAAGTATTTTAGCTAAAGTTGAGAGTTCTATAAGAGGAGTATTAGAATCTAGAGTTGGCGATAGAAAGATTAAGGAGTTTCATGCTCATTTCGCGCCAGAAGTTGAATTCTTATTACTGCCAAAGGATTATGATTTTCTCAATATTCACAGAGATTTGGATTTGGCAAATACTAATTACTTCATGCCCGTTGATGAATATGAAGCAATGGATGAGATGGTTCACGCATTAGGAAAAATGGGCCTGGCAAGGGAGAAGTATCATAGTGAGGTTACCACGCATCAGTATGAGATAGGTGTTGGGCATGAAGATGTTTTAACAATGGCAGATGCCACTATAACTTTGAAATATATTATTAAAGAAGTGGCTAAAAGAAGAAATCTCAAGGCATCATTTATTCCAAAGTTCAGGCAGGGAGTAAATGGATCTGGTATGCATGTACATCAGAATCTTGCTGCTACCTTGGAAAACGGTGAAAAGGTAAATCTTTTCTTTGATGAGTCTAGGGATGATGGATTATCTGATATTGGGAGAAGCTACATCGCCGGATTATTGAAGTATGCTCCAGAGATAACTGCAATTACTAATCCGATACCTGTTTCATACAAGAGACTTGTTCCGGGATGTGAAGCTCCAACATATATTGCATGGGATTGGTTAAATAGAACTGCCTTATGTAGAGGACATTCAAAGGGAACTAAGAAAATAAGAGTTGAATACCGTTCACCAGACCCGACATGTAATCCATATCTTGCATATGCTGCAATGCTTTCTGCTGGTTTGGAAGGAATCGCTTCAAATCTTCAGTTGCCCCCACCGCAAAATCGAGATTTCTATCATGACAATGCTGGTGTGCTTGAACTTCCAGGTAGTTTGGATAAATCTTTAGATAATATGAATAAAAGTGAAATGCTAAGAGCTAGAATGGGTGATTTTATTGTTGATACGATTTACAAACTTAGCAGTATAATGTCAAAAGAGTGCCAGAGAGAAGTTACTGGGGAAGATATTAGAAGATTCTTCTAGCAGGGTAATGTTTTTATAGACGGTTGATTAATTTTTTGTATGGTGATAAAATCTAATAAATTTAATGAGGTTCATGATGGATTTGAAGGGATTGAACCGAGTGAGATATGGGAATTAGATAAGATAAAACGTTCGGCGATAAAAATGCAGTCGAAAATAGTTAGAAAAGGTAAGGAGGCAATGAAAATAACAATTCATCAGAATGATCAGCTACAGATTAATCGTGAAGATAAAAGCACGGAAAGAGATGAGCTTACTGAAAGAAATGACTTATGGTCTGAGGAAGGAATTGCATATAGATATAAGTTTAGTCTCTTTATTCCAAAAAGTTTTCCAATTGTGAAAACTAGATGTGTGGTTGCCCAGTGGAAGCAATGGGATAAAACTGGAAATGCAAGGGTAAATAATCCTATAATTGCTTTGAGATATAGGTCTGGGGAATTCTATATTACTATTCAAACTGATGAAATGAAGGTGGTAAGATTTTCAACAAAGGAAGAGATACGTGGCAAATGGCTGGATTTTAAATTTGACATAAAATTTACTAGAAACAACTCAGGGTTTATATTGGGATGGATGAATGGTCGAAAAATAATTAGTATTAGGGGTGTGACTGCATATGCAAAACAACATGGCTATCCCAATCAAGGCATATTTTATTTTAAGATGGGGCTATATCGCGATAGTATGAAAAAACCAATGTCTCTCTATTTAGATGAGTTCTATAAAAAAGTAATCTGACTTACTAGAAGTCTATGGTTGCTAGAAAATGAACTATGGCTGAAAGAAGTGTTAACGAAGCAAATATGTACAGAAAATCTTTATCTGATATGACAAAACTGACTTGAATTACATCAAATTTAATTAGAAAGAATGTTAGGCTTGCAATCAAAGCAATTATTCCCATGAAAAGAGAATATGTTTCTCGATTATGACCTACTTCCCAACTTTCTCTAACCATCTTTTCTTATACAATTTTATGTTATTAAATCTTTCTTTTCCTGTGTGTAGAAATGATTTTAAATGGGGGTTCATTAAGAGACCAATGTCAGATAATTGCATATTTTGTAAGATTGCAAGAGGAGAAGTAAAATCTGAGCGAGTTGCAGAGAGTGATAACTTTTTTGCCATGCTAGATGCTCATCCAAAGACACCGGGGCATACATTGGTTATTTCCAAGAAACATTTTGTTACTTTGCTCGATATCCCTGGTAAGTTGGGAGTTGAATTAGTGAATATGTTGAAGAAGGTTAGTTCGGATTTGATGGACAATGGGCAGGCAGATGGATTTAATATTCTTATGAACAACTTGCAATGTGCAGGGCAGGTAGTTATGCATGCCCACGTGCATGTTATTCCAAGAAAAGAGAATGATGGATTAGAGTTATAATGGCAGTACCGAGAATCGAACTCGGAATATCGGCCTTATGAGAGCCGCGCGTTAGCCATTCCGCTATACTGCCGATTTTATGAATTTTATAAGGTTTTTAAGTCTTTATGATAAGATTAATAAAGTTATATTCTCTGTTGATTATATGGTGGTAGAAGCAGCAGACATACTTTTGAAACTAGGTGATTTGGCACTATATTTGCAAGCATTGGGAGTGATTATCATTCTATGGATTGTATTTCAAGTTATTGCCCTGTTATTAAATAGAAACAGGATAAAAGAGATTCATATAATAAAAGAAGAAATGAAGATAATGGATAAAAAATTAGATAAAATTATTGCACATACTGGCCGTCATCGATAACTTCTGCAGTTTTAGCTTTTTTATTTATTCCCTTTAGTAATTCTTCTTGTTCAATGCGTCTCATTCTCTTTAATCTTGCAATGTATCCAGCAATCTTGTTTCTTATCGGTTTACTTGGCATTGTGCTTCCAAGTAACTTCTTGTTTCTTTCGAAGGTTTCATCAAATGAATTTTCACCCTGTAGTAACTGCTTGGATGCTCTCTTCACCATAAGTGATTTTATTCTTCCCATAATGAGGATTTGAGAATATGCTATTTAAAGATTTGCATTAGGGTTTTTAGGCTCGTATTTTCTCGAATTTTACCAGATTTCGGAGCTCTTTCATATATTCCAGTGCTTTTTTATCTATTTCACCGGGACCTGCTAGAAGGACTGGCATCTTTTCCTGCTGTGCCTTTTGATAGGCATTTGAGAGATCTTCATGTGCAAACTTCTTTTTATCTCTGGCAATGAGAAAGTATTCCTGTTTGCCAAAAAGGGTTTCTATTCTTATTTTAGCTTGGAATTCTTTCTTTTTTTCAGACGATATGGACAGTAGTTCTATGTTTTTGCTGAGAAGGTAACTTTTAACATGCTTTGCGAAAACTGATTCTTCTTTCTTCGTTTTTTCTTTTTTGACTTTTTTTTGTTCCGGTGCTTTTTCTTCCGAAGTTTCCAGGATTTGTTCAATTTTCTTTGTTTCTTTTATTACAACTGGGTGTTCATCTAAAACTATTTCTTTCGTTTCTGGGGTGCGTGGTTTTGGTGTTTCTTGAATTATCTCTTTTGCAGCCACTGGAGATTCATCCATGCCGTGAAGTCCCAGGAGAGTCTTTTTAATTTCAGAATCTGGAAGAATAAAATATTTCCAGAATAATCTAGATTCTTCGCCAATTCTAATTTTTATGGGTATGGCAAAGTCTTTTATTGCACGAAGAGCAACACGGACAACTGGTTCCTGGGACTGGTCTTCAAGGAGTTTGTCTCGTTTTAGGAGGGCATGGGCTTCTTTTTCCCTGTTGTTTAAATATTGAATAAATTTTTCAAGCATGGGTTCTTGACCCGGAAGCATGTAGAGTGGGGAACTACCGACTCTCATGTTGCTGAGCTTAACTTTTCCTTCTGCATAGAGTTCAGAGAGGAAGGCAGATGCAAACATTGGACTTGTTGCAATTGCACCAGCAATTGTGACTGGAAGTGAGGGTCCTCGTTCCTGAATGAAACTTATTATTCTTTCTTTTATTAAATTGAGATTTTGAACTGTGGACATGAAATTTTTAGGGATTAGAAGATTATAAAGATTATTATGCTCTAAACCAGGATATCTCGTAGTAGGTTATATCGGATTCTTCATCAACTACTGCAATAAGAAGTTTCTTTTTTGTCGAGTGGGCAACTCTTGTTTTTGCTGAGAATTCTTGCCATTTCATGTTTTCGGAGGCATTGGCAACATGAAGTAACCAGGGGGAATGACTTTCGCCAGGTTTGGATCCTTTGCTGTAAACTCGGAAGTCTGTTCCGAATTTGAGGGCAGTCTTGAGAACGTACCCCTTGTTTTTTAGGTCTTTGTAGGCTATAAGTTTGTTGGCAATATTTTTATCTTTTTTTCTTGCTTTTGCATGCAGTGCGGATTCGGAAAGGAGTTTGCCTTTGAAATGGACTTGTATTTTTCTCTGGGAAAGAAGAAATAGTGCTTCCATGGCAGAATATTCTATTTTTCCTTCTTTCTTCTCTCCAAGCCAGGATTTTTCGTACAGCGAGAAGGCATCTGGAGAAGTGGAGACGATTTTATCATTAATTAGGTGTGCAGTTATCATGTATGAAATAGGGAGAATGGCTATTTAAGGATTTCAGTTTTTCTAGTTTTGAGATAAGCTTATAAACTATTTTTATGATGTTTTCCCATGGCAGAAGATGAATATGGAGATTTTAAGGAGGTTTCCGATGAGCAGGGGCCGGTTGTTACAACTGTTGATGCCTCTGGTATTCCCGTAAGAGTTAAAATGCCCAAGAAGGGAGAGTTTATTGGCACAGTTATGCAAAGACTCGGAGGGAGCAGAATGGACGTTCTTTCTACGGATGGAAAGACTAGAAATTGCAGGGTGCCTGGAAGATTTAAGAGAAGTATGTGGTTGAGATCTGGAGATTTTGTTATTATCAAACCTTGGGAAGGAGATGATAGCAAGGGAGATGTTATATTTCAGTACAATCCTGGCGCAGTCAATCAGCTAAGAAAGAGAGGAATGATTGACGGATTGAAGAAAGAATTTTAATATGGTTGAAATGGATTTTAAAAAAATAGAAAAGAAGTGGCAGGACGCCTGGGAGAAGAAGAAGGCATTTGAATCTGAGCCTAAGAAAGAAAAGAAGTTTTTCCTTACAACACCCTATCCATATATCTCTGGAAGTTTACATCTGGGGCATGGAAGAGCAGCCACTGAGAGTGATATATATTCAAGGTTTATGAGAATGAATGGATTTAATGTTCTTTATCCAATGGCATTTCATATTACTGGAACTCCAGTGTTGGGTATTTCTGCTGCAATAAAGAATGGAGATAAGAATATGGTAAAATTATATGAAAGTTATGTTTCTGCTTATGTAAAAGATACAAAGAAGGTTAAGGATATTGTAAAGTCATTTATTGAACCTGAAAAGATTGTTGAATTCTTTATTCCGAAGATGATTGAGGAGTATAAACAATTGGGGTTGAGTGTAGACTGGAGAAGAAGTTTTACATCTGGTGATATGGAACATCAGCAGATGGTTACCTGGCAGTTTGAGAATTATAAAGAAAAGGGATATTTGATAAAAGAAAAGTATCCTGTACTTTATTCTCCCGAGGATGAAAGCGCAATGGGTGAGGATGACATAAAGGAAGCAGATTCAAATCCAGTTGAGAAGATGGAGTTTACTCTTTTGAAGTTTGAGTTCAAGGATAAATATCTTGTTGCAGCAACCCTAAGGCCAGAAACGGTGTTTGGGCAGACAAATCTCTGGGCAAATCCTGAAATTGAATATCAGGAGGCTAAAGTTGGGAATGAAACTTGGATTATGAGCAAAGAGGCGGTGGAAAAGCTGAAATTCCAGAGAAGTGATGTTACTCTGCTTGGGAAGACGAAAGAAAAACTTCTTGGAGAGTATGCAATTGCGCCTATGATAAATAAAAAATTAATGATTCTTCCATCAAGGTTTGTTGATGCAGATGTTGGTTCAGGTATTGTTACATCAGTGCCAAGTGATGCGCCATATGACTACATTGCTTTAAAGGATTTGCAGAATTCTAAAGAATTGGAAAAGAAATATGGATTCAATCTTAAAAAAATTGCAGAGATAGAAGAAATAGAAGTTATTCCAATAATAAATACTGATAAATATGGGGACAAGGCAGGAGTGAAGGTTGTTGAAGAGGCTAAGGTGTTTAATCAGGATGATCCGAGACTAGATCAATTGACTCAGGAAGTTTACAAAGAAGGATTTCATAAGGGAATACTGAATGAAAATTGCGGAAATTACAAAGGGATGAGTGTTAGGGAAGCCAAGGATAAAATGAAAATGGATATGATAAAAAGGAAAGAGGCAGAGATAATGTTTGAGACATCTAGGAAGGCTTTATCCAGAAGTGGGGGGAAAATTATTGTTGCAATGCTTGATAATCAGTGGTTTATTGATTTTAATGCTAAGGGATGGAAGGATAAGGCAAATCAATGCCTCAAAAATATAGAATTAGTTCCTGAAAGTGCGAGAAAACAGTTCGAGGATACCTTTGCATGGCTCGACAAGAGACCATGCGCAAGAAGAAGAGGCCTGGGAACCGCGTTTCCATTTGACAAAGGATGGATAATAGAATCTCTATCTGACTCTACAATTTATATGACTCTTTACACAATAAATCATATTATAAGAGAGAATAATCTTAAGAGGAATAATCTAACTCACGAGTTCTTTGATTACGTTTATCTTGGTAAGGGAGAAATAAATGATGTTGCTAGGAATACAAAAGTTAAAGAAAGCGTTCTAAAGCAGTGTAGAGAGAGTTATGAATATTGGATGCCAATGGATCATAGACATACTTTTGTTTTACATCTGTCAAATCACCTATCTTTCATGATTTTTGCATTTGCAGGAATATTCCCAGAAAAATATTGGCCCAAGAAGATAACTCTCCATGGACTTATTGTAAGCGAAGGAACAAAGATGAGCAAGAGCAAAGGAAATGTAATAACTCTATTAAATGTAAATAAGAATTATGGGGCAGATGTGTTCAGATTTTATTTGACACAGTCAACAAGTGTTGAGAGCATATTTGATTGGAGAGAAAATGAAGCGGGAAATGCAAGGCAGAGCATAGAAAGAGTTTATAATCAGATGATTGAAGCGGCAAATAAGAGAAAGAAGGGTAAAATAAACCCTCTGTATGAATCGAAGTTCAATAGAATAGTAAAGGAAGCAACAGAAAAGATAGGCCAGATGAAATTAAGGGAATATAACTCTCTTGTTGTGTTTGATATGATAAGAATGGTGAAAGAAGCTAAATTGGCAATGAACGAAGGAGAACTTGCGGCTTTCTACGATATGATAACAGACAAATGGGTAAGATTAATTTCCCCAGTATGTCCTCACATTGCAGAAGAGGTTTGGAGTAATCTTGGAAATAAAGGATTTGTTTCATTGGAAAGCTGGCCTGAAGCGGAAACAGGAAAGATAAATGATAAATTGGAAGAAGCGGATAGAAATGTTGAGAAGACGATTGGAGATATCACAAATGTTCTCAAGATAATCAAAGAAAAGCAGGGCAAGGACGGCGAAAAGGTGTATTTGTACGTTATGCCTTTCGAGCTGCAGAATTACAATGCAGAGGCATTGGCAAAGAGAATTGGCAAGGAAATTAAAGTTTTTGCCGTTAATGATAAGAATAAGTATGATCCTGAAGGAAAGTCAGGAAAGGCAAAGCCTGGCAAGCCAGGTATTTTTATTGAGTAATTAAAAAATAAATTTTTATCCGAATTTTATTACGTCAAAGATGATTTGTTTTGCATCCATGGATTTTACTTTCCATATTCTGCGAGCTCCGGACTGGGCGGAGAGAACTATTTTGTCAATGGAAATGTCTCCGCTTTCTGGACCGTGGAATTCATATTTTCCGAATTCCATTAATGTGCTTGATGGTAAACCAAGTTCAGTTGTTTTAGGTATTTGAATTTCTGGTTCTGATACTGTTGATACAGTTTCTTCTTTTTTTATTTCCTCTTTTTGTTCGTCCATGTTTTATATTGTCTTTTTGGGTTTAAGAACTTTATTGTGTTTTATTCTACAATTGCCTTTATTCTTCGTATTCCTGCTGCAACGCTTTCCTCTTTGATTATTTTGAAGTGTCCAAGTTCTGAGGTGTTGTTAACGTGTGGGCCTGTGCAGATTTCTCTGGAGAACCATTCTTTTTGACCGCCAATGGTATAAACTGAGACAAGTTCTGGATACTTTGTGCCAAACTCGGCCTGTGCTCCTGCTTCTAGGGCTTGATCGAATGGCATTTCAGTTCTTGTTACCGGCAGAGCTGCGGAAATTTGCTCGTTGACGAGGGATTCCACTTTTTTGATTTCTTCAGGTGTTAGTTTCCTAGGGAAATTAAAGTCGAATCTCAAACGCTCGGAGGTAATGTTGGAACCTTTTTGTTTTATTCCTTCATCTAATGTCTTTCTGAGCGCTTCATTCAAAAGGTGTGTAGCTGTATGCAGTTTGCGGACGGCATCTGAATTGTCAGCTAGGCCAGATTTGAATACTCCTGCGCTTGCCGTTCTGCTGAGTGTTTGATGCTTTTCAAATTCCTGATTGTACTCTTCTAAATCTACCTTAATATTTTTTTCATCGGCTAGCTCTTGGGTGAACTCGATGGGGAATCCGTAACTTTGGAAAAGAAGGAATGCATCTATGCCTGTAATGATTTTCTTTTCTTTCGTTAGTTCATTGAATTTTTTAATTCCCTTTTCCAAGGTTTCATCGAATCTGGATTCCTCGCTATCTAGTTCTTGCATTATGAATTTATGATTTTGATGTAATTCTTGATAGTCGGGATAGACTGGAAGGATTGCTTTGGCAACTTTGGATGTGAAATTTTCACTTATGTCGAGCATTTTTCCATACCTTATTGCACGTCTGATTAATCTTCTTAGGACGTATCCTTGTCCAATGTTGGAGGGCTTTATTCCCTTCGTATCTCCCAGAATGAATGTAGCTGCTCTAATGTGGTCAGCTATGATGCGCATCGCTCGTGTATCATCTTTATTCTTCCCATATTTTTTATTTGAAAGCAATTCTATCTCTGCGATGATTGGTTGGAAGATTGATGATTTGTAGTTATCATCTAGGCCATTTAGGATTGCTAGAGTGCGCTCTACTCCTCCTCCAAAATCAATATTTTTTTGATAGGCAGAATCGAATTTGCCAGAGGAATTTTTTATGTATTGCATTAGAACGTCATTTCCTATTTCTACCCAATTGGAATCGGAAGGATCAAAATTTTTCGGAGCTTTCTTACCTTTGTAATAAAATTGTTCTGTGCAAGGACCGCAGGGACCTGTTTCTCCAGCTGGGCCCCACCAGTTATCTGACAGATACACAATTCTTTCTTTTGGGATTTCAAGAGATAGCCAGATTTTTGCTGATTCTTCATCTTTTTCTGCATATTTGTTTCCTCCAAAGACAGAGATTGCATATTTCTCTTTTTTAATTCCTAGAATTTGTGTGTGGAATTCAAATGTTAATTTTATTGCTTCTTCTTTCCAATAGTCTCCAAGGCTCCAGTTTCCAAGCATTTCGAAGAAAGTGTGATGAACTTCGTCTCCTACTTCATTTATGTCTACCGTACGGATGCATTTTTGGACGTCCACTAGGCGTTTGCCAAGAGGGTGCCTTTGTCCAAGAAGGAATGGCACAAGTGGGTGCATTCCTGCAGTTGTGAATAATACTGTGGGGTCATTTTCTGGGATTAATGAGGCTGAGGGGATATCTCTATGTCCTTTCTTTTTGAAAAATTCGATATACAATTTAATTAATTCTTGCCTAGTTTTTACCATAGTTTATCTAGAATAAATGAGGTTTTAAAATTATTGTTCTATCTTATTAGTGCAAGACGTCTTTTTACTTTTTCCAGTTCTTGCTCTAGGGAAAGGTCACGTCTTTCTTCATGCAGGATTGATGGAACCATGACTGCTTCTCTAACTAGAGATTCGGCATCGTTCTTTTCTTCTCTGAATTGGGATTTTGGAAGTGCGTGGTCCAATAACTCTAGGGAGGTTTTTGCTTCCTCTATCTTTTTTCTAAGATGTATTTTTAAAATAAGTTCCTGGTCTCGGAGTCTCTTGTATTCGCGCATATGTTTCATGGAATTGAGGAGAGATAACTGCGCTTCTAGAACTGTCTTCTGTCCAAACTTGACCTGTGGATTCACGAAACGGATATATTCAGAGCTCATTCTGCCTTCTCAAAAAGATTAGAATTAACATCCTGTAGCTTTGTCTTCAAAGCTGTCACCTCTTTTTCCCAGGATGTTAGTTCTTGATCTTCACGCATCTTAGTATCACGTATTTTCTTTAGAAGGTCGTCTATTTCCTCGAGTTTGTTTTTTGCGGTGTTGATTGCTTTCTTCGCCGAATAGAATTTATCAATTTTAACGAATATGTCTCCTTTCTTAGACATGCTTGAGATTGGCATGTCTTCCTCTTCTATGGTTGTAGGTTTCTTAGGAGTCCATTCTTCCTCTTCTACGATTTTGAAAGATTTTTGCATAGGGGGTTCAGGTATTTCTTTGACCATTGGAGTTTTTACAGCGTCCTTGATGGCAGATTGAGAGAATCCCTTTTCAATTGGTGAATCGGGAAAGGATGGAAGGTTATGTCTTTCTGTTTCTGAGAACTCTTCATCGTCTTCATGAGTTTCTTCCGACATAATCATTTGAGGTTTGCTACTGCTCTCTTTGTCCAAAGATATCTTCGCAGGCAATGGTGGCAAATCTGGCAATCCAGTTTTGTCTTCTTTTTTACTCCACAACATAGTAGTAAACTCCAAATTTTATTTATATAGCTTTATATTAATTTTAAAGGGGTAACATTAATTTAGAAACGTTTTTAATGGCGTCTTTTTTAAGAGAAGTATGCAAGTTAATCTTTTGAAAAGTATAGTCAGTTCCATTGTTGGTGGTGCAACGTCTAAGATTGTAGATTTAATGTATGGAAAAAGAAATGTAAATGAGTTTCTCATTGCTAAAAAACTTGGTTTAACTATTAATCAGACTAGAAATGTGTTATACAAACTTGGAGATGAAGGACTTGTTAGCTTTGTTAGGAAGAAGGATAGAAGGAAGGGCGGATGGTATACATATTTCTGGACCATAAATACTGGAAAAAGTCTTACCAAGTTTAGAGATAAGATGGCGGGGAATGTGCATGGTCTTGAGGGTCAAATTCAATCTAAGAAAACTCGAAGATTTTACTATTGCCCAAATTGTAATATTGAACTTAGTGAGGATAATGCTTTATTGAATGAGTATACTTGTCAGGAATGTGGGGAAATCTTGCAATTGAAGGATCAGAGTGCGGAAATTTTGGAGTTGGAAAAGGAAGTTGCAAGGTTAAATAAATTATTGAGTGAACTTAATTTAGACATAGCAGATATTGACAAGAAGGAAACCCAGGTTAGAATGAGAAAAATGCGTGCAGAAGATAAAAAGAAGAAAGAAGAGAGAGATGCTAGACGAAAGAAGATGATGAAAGAGCGTGCTAAGCTTGCAAAAATTTCTGGAAAGGGAAAGATTAAACCTGTAAAGTCTGCTAAAGTTAAGAAGACAAATAAAAAGAAATAAATATGGTCAGCAAAACTTCTTTAAGATATTTTCTTTCTAAAATGTCTGCCACGACTGCAATTACCGGGTTAACTGTAATCATTTCATTGATTGGTTTGTTTCTTTGGTCCTTCGAATGGTCTCCGTTTCAGGGATGGATTGAATATTTTGCTTTGAAGGGAAGCCAGTTGCCAGAAGCCAACAGCCAGTTGCAACCTATACAAATATCATTTTAAGAGCAGAAATAATTTTAATTCAAATGCAATGAAGCGCTTTATTTTTTGTATTTCATTATTGTTGGCAGCAGTCGTTAATCTGAATGCCCAGACCTTAC
>JBAXMY010000008.1:0-16791 GCA_037134055.1 archaeon | reverse complement strand
AAACTAAAGTTATTCCTGGAATGGGAACCATCGCTCTCCTAAAGGAACACAGACATGCCATATATGCCTTCCTCTGGCTGTTTATGGGCTTTATAGTAGCATTCTCCATATGGTATATAGTTTTACCTTCAAATGTTAACTTTTCTGCTCAAATCCAAACATACTGTTCTATCAATAGACCTGGAAATTTTGACGCCTGTGTTCAGCAATACATCAAACCAAGTTCAACAGCAGCCCTCACAGGGCACGTAACCAGTACCGATCGACTTCTGTCCATATTTTCAAACAATATGTATGTCCTTCTATTTACTCTTCTATTTTCTCTCATAATTGGAGCAGGAGCAATATTCATCCTTGCTTGGAACGCAACCGTCATTGCCGCAGCAATAGGAATATTCACAAAATCAGACATTTCTTCTCTTCCAATGGGGCTGCTTAGATATATGATTCATGGCATTCCAGAAATAGGAAGTTATTTCATCGTCGCTCTTGCTGGTGGAATGGTTTCCGTAGCAGTCATAAAACACGAATCAGGTACAACAAAATTCTGGGATATCCTTCAAGACTCATTAAATCTCATTCTTGTCGCCGTTGCTGTTCTAGCCATTGCCGCGATTATTGAAGTTTACATAACTCCAATATTTTTCTAACTTCTTTAAGTTCAGAAAGTTTATATATCATGTTTTATACCCTTTAGAATGTCTCAAGACGATAAAAATACGGATGAACTGGTAAAAAAAAGAATCGCACTTGTCAAAGATAAGCTGAAGGGCGGTTACGCTTGGATTGTTTATGTAATCCTAGCAGCTCTGGTCGTTTTTGCCTATTGGATTAGAACTCTAAATCTATCCAAGCTACGTGATATAACCACCGGAGGATGGACTCTAGGTCCAGACCTGGACCCATTCCTTTTCCTCAGATGGGCAAAAGAAATTCTAGTTAATGGATTCTTGCCAGCAATAGATCCAATGCGTTACGTCCCACTAGGATTCAATACTTCAGAAGAAATGATGCTTCATTCCTACATGATGGTTTGGTTCCACAACATTGTTTCAACCCTGGGCATTTCTGGTTCAATAGAACAATCGGCAGCCCTGTACCCTGCCGTTTTGTTCGCACTAACTGTTCTAGCATTCTTCTTCCTTGTAAGAAAAATATTCTCGGGTAATCTTGGCAAAAATAAGTCTAACATAATCGCTCTAGTATCTTCGTTCCTACTCATTCTAATTCCTTCCCTTCTCCCAAGAACAATTGCAGGCATTCCTGAAAAGGAGTCTGCAGGTTTCCTTTTCCTTGTTCTCGCATTGTACTTTTTCATATGGGCATGGCAAAGTAAGTCTTGGTCTAAGATCGTAATTCTATCTCTTCTTTCGGCATTTTCAACTGCAGTCATGTCATTAATCTGGGGAGGATTTATTTACATCACCTTCACAATTGCCCTTGCTCTCATGGTCGCATTTCTTTTCGAACAGATAGATCACAAACGTCTTCTAACTTCAGTGCTTTGGTTAATTCCGGCATACCTAATCATGGGCATGTTCTCTCCTCGTTACACAATATATAATCTAATCAGTTCAACATCCACAGTTATCCCAATAATTGTGGTTGCAATAATAATTTTTGATATACTCATCATGAAAAGAATGTATCATAAATTTGAGAAATTTAATTTTACCAAGAAGATTTCTAGACAGATATTCTCACTAATCATATTTATCATCCTTGCTGTTCTTCTTACCATCCTTCTTTTTGGACCATCATTCATTACGGACAAGCTCGGAGACGTAAAGAAGAGTTTAATCGCTCCAGTTACCGATAGACTCGGAGTTACGGTTGCAGAAAATAGGCAACCTTTCTTTGCCGAATGGGCGAATCAATTTGGGCCAGTCATATCGGGCATCCCAATCCTATTCCTATTGTTAATGATCGGTTCCATATATCTGTTCTATAGAATATACTCTCATCTTAGCAGAAAAGATAAGATAATTGCCACAGCTTCATACGTCTATCTTTTGTTAGCCATAGTATTCAGCAGATATACTTCTTCAGGAACCTTTAATGGAACAAATTTCATAAGTGTCATATTTTATTTCTCAGGATTCATCGTATTTGCTGGGGTGCAGGCATACACATACTTCCAAATTTATAAAAAAGGAGAACTATCTAAGTTAAGTGAGATTGACTTTGGGTCCATATTACTATTTGCATTTTTCTTCTTCAGTCTTGTCTCAGCAAGAAGTGCAGTCCGTCTCGTAATGGTTCTAGGAATTCCAGCTTCAATTCTTTCAGCATACCTGGTGGTAGAATTTATTTCCATAGCTTTAGCACAAAAAGATTCCACAAAGAAGATGATTTTCTGGATTCTCGCAGGTCTGTTTACAATTGGTTTATTGATGTCGGCATATTCAATGTATAATGAAACAAAAGGAATGTCTGAAAACTATGCCCCAAATGCATACACAATGCAATGGCAAAAGGCGATGCAATGGGTTAGAGAAAACACTCCAGCCAATGCAGTATTTGGGCACTGGTGGGATTATGGTTACTGGGTGCAAAGTATAGGTGAAAGAGCAACAGTTCTCGATGGTGGAAACGCAATTCCATATTGGAACCATTTAATGGGTCGTTATGCTCTAACTGGGTATGATGATTACTCTGCTTTAGAATTCTTATATACTCATAATGCAACGCACTTCCTCATTGACATGACTGATATTGGCAAATATGGAGCGTTCTCTTCAATTGGTTCAGACGCTGGATATGACAGAGCAAGCTGGATTCCTGCATTTTCCAGAGATAACAATCAGATACAGGAAAAGAAAAATTCAACACTATATGTATACTCTGGCGGCACAGCCCTCGATGCAGATATAATTTATAATCAAAATGGAACAAGAATCTTCCTTCCAGCTTCAAAGGCAGGGCTTGGAGCATTCCTAGTCGAACTTTCAAACGATGGCAAGATAGTGAGCAATCCAATAGCAATATTTGTCTATCAAAACAATCAATATAGAATTCCAGTCAGATATGCTTTCGATGGAGAGTTCCACGACTTTGGAGCAAATTCAGGCATTGAAGCAGGAATTTTCCTTTTCCCAAGGGCAGTTCAGAATGCACAGGGCCAAATTGGAGTAGAGAAGAACGGAGCGATGTTATATCTTTCAAATAGAACTGTAAAATCTCAATTAGCAAGATTATATTTGTACAAGGAGAATGATTCATACTTCAAATTAATTCATTCGGAAGATGATTTCCTAGTCGCACAGATGAAACAACAAAGTCTTCTATCGGCAGATGAAGATTTCGTACTCTACAGCGAACTTAGAGGCCCTCTAAGAATCTGGAGCATTAGCTATCCATCGAATATTAAATCCGTTCCAGCATATCTTCAGACCACAGATCCTGATGCAAAATGAACTCTCTTTTAACAATTCCGATTCTTGCAAGCTTTTTCATAACTCTGTTTCTTCTACCATATTGGATTAGAAAAGCCAAGCAAATTGGGCTAGTATGGGATGATATGAATAAACTAAAATATGAAAAGGTATCAGGTTCTGGCGGAATTGCAGTTCTTGTGGGATTTTTAATGAGTGTATTTATTTATCTAGCATATCTTTCATTCATAGCTAAAGACATTTCAAATATTGCATCCATTCTTTCAATAGTGCTAGTTATTTTTCTTGCTGCAAGCATTGGATTTTTAGATGATTTATTTGGATGGCAACAGGGAGGCATGTCAAAACGCTCAAGATTGCTTCTCCTCCTATTTATCTCACTGCCCGTAGTCGTTCTAAATGCAGGAAAGGACGTAGTATCCCTTCCATTTTTAGGTACTCTAAACTTAGGTTTATGGTACCCCCTAGTCCTAGTCCCTATAGGGATTATCGGTGCAACTTCTACCTTCAACTTCCTTGCCGGATTTAATGGTCTAGAAGCAGGTCAGGGAATCTTAATTCTTTCTGCATTGAGTTTGGTTTCGTATTTAACTGGCACCACATGGCTTGCAGTTCTTCTTCTCTGCATGGTTTTTGCACTGATTGCATTCCTCGTATTCAATTTCTATCCGACTAAAGTCTTCCCAGGAGATTCATTAACCTATGCAGTCGGTGCGGCAATTGCTGTGTCAGCAATCCTTGGTAATTTTGAAAAGATAGCTATATTTTTATTCATTCCATACATAATCGAAGTTATTCTAAAGTCTCGTGGGCGATTAAACAAATATTCATTCGGTGCGCCACAAAAAGACGGTTCTCTAGACCTAAAGTATGATAAAATATATGGTTTGACTCATCTCTCAATCCTAATCCTAAAGAAAATAGGTATTAAACCGACTGAAAAGAGAGCAGTATATTTAATCTGGCTGTTCCAATTGGCGATTATTGTCCTAGGGTTTATAATATTCAGAGAAGGGATTTTCATAAGATGAATAAATTAAATATCAATCGTGAATTAGTTCTCGGAAGTATAATCCTTCTTGTCACATTTAACATCTACAACCTATTAAATTTTGTATTTCAATTTTCAATGGCAAGACTTCTTTCCATTGCCGACTATGGGGCACTGGCCACCATAATGTCCGTAATATACATAACTGGCATATTCTCCGAATCAATTCAAAATTTAATGACCAAACATGCATCGGAAGAGAAGAATCTTGGAAAGCTAAAGAATATATTTAAGAGAATATCGAAGAGAATGATTCTTGCATCAATTATTATTTTTGTAGCATATATCGTTTTAGCAATTCCATTTTCATTCTTGTCACATATAAGTTATCCACTTCTTGCTCTAAACGGATTGATGATCTTTGCTGCATTTTTCATTCCAGTTTCAAGAGGACTTCTTCTGGGAAGAAAGAAATTTTATGGTCTGGGCATAAATCTAATCGTCGAATCTTCCATTAAACTTATTTTTGCCATTGGTCTAGTTATTATCGGTGCCAGAGTGTATGGTGCAATTACTGGAATAATACTGGGTAGTTTGGTAGCATTCTTCATTTCATTCATAAACATATCGGACATAATCAAATCTAAGGAAAAGCAATCTGATGCATCAAAGATTAAATTAGATATCAAGCCAATATTCATTATTACCTCTTGTCTTCTCCTTTTCTATAGTGTAGATATAATCATTGCTAGAATGGTCTTTTCTCCAGAAGTATCTGGAGCCTATGCCATAATCTCAATTCTTTCCAAAGCCATGTTCTGGGGGACTCAGCCAATAAGTCGTGCAATGTTCCCAATGACATCTGAAAAAGTAAAGAAAGATTCACGTATCCTTCTCTTGAATGCAGTACTTTTTGTTTCCATTACTCTAATTGTGGCCCTATTAGCCCTATACTTCTTCTCAGACAAGATAATTTCAGTCTTTTCGGGGAAAACCCTTGTTGGTTTGGCAGAACCTCTAATGTATCTTTCTCTTGGCACTTCTGCTCTAGCATTTACGAATCTAGTTCTTCTTTACAAACTATCCAAGAATGCAATATCCAAACCCTCCATATTCATAGTTTTCATTTTAATCGAAGTCATAGCCCTATTCGTATTCTCTAGCACCATACAATCATTTTCACTAGCCTTCCTAATCTCCTCAGTTATATTTTTGATTGGTGCATCCCTAATTTCAATTAGGAATAAAAAATGAAAATCGGTATCGTGATTCCAGCATACAATGAAGAGAAAAGGATAGCAAAGACTCTTCAAGCATATTCAAAATATTTTGAGAATGCAAGAAAAAAAGGAGAATTCGATTACGAACTTCTCATAGTTATAAATGGCACAACTGATAGTACTCCAAAAATAGTCTCTTCCTTTGTCAGAAAGAACAAACGCATCAAATCTTTAAATTTAAAACGAGGCGGTAAGGGTTTTGCTGTTCGCGCAGGGTTCACAAATTTCCTCAAGAGAAAGTTTGATTTAATTGGTTTTGTCGACGCAGATCTTGCGACTTCTCCTGAAGCATATAATGAACTGATATCAAACATCTCAAACTATGATGGCATAATTGCCAGTAGATACATTCCCGGAGCGAAGGTCAGTCCAAAACCAACCCTCGCCAGGATGTTTGTCTCTCGAGTGTTCAATATCCTTATTCGCGTAGTTCTTTTTTTACCATATCAAGACACTCAATGTGGTGCCAAACTCTTCAAAAGAGAAGCCCTGGGTCCAATAATGCCCAATCTATCAATGTCAAATTGGGCTTTTGACGTAGATATTCTCTTCAATTTACAAAGACAAGGATTCAAGATACGAGAGTATCCCACCACCTGGAGCGATCAGAAATATTCCAAGATTAATTTCATGCAGGCAGGTCCGTTCATGGCGCTTTCCATCATAAGGTTAGGTTTGATCAATTCACCCTTCAGATTCGTCATGAGATGGTATGATTCTTTGCCTTCTTGGTTGAAGATATACAACAAACTCAGATAGATTAGTTTTAAAACTAAGGAGTATTATGATTCATATGAAAAAAGTTTCATTTTTAATGGCTGCACATAATGAGGAGAAGATAATTTACCATTCTCTGAATAACCTTCTTAATCTTACATATGGAAACTACGAAGTCCTCATAGGTCTGGATGGTTGTACCGATGGAACTGAAGAGATAGTCAGAGAATTCTGCAGCAAATCAAAAAATTTTCGATATTTTAAGCTAAATCTTCGTTCTGGCAAGCCAGCAGTCATAAATGCCCTCATAAAGAAAGCCCGTGGCACAATCATAATAGTTAATGATGCAGATTGGATTTTCTCAGTGCATAGCAAGAAGGATTTTTCCAAACTAATATCAAATTTCAATGATTCCAAAGTTGGAGGCATTGCCGAATCCCTACCAATCGAATGGGATAAAGATAAAATGAAGAAGGGCAACTTGGGATATCTCATGGTTGCCTATAGTTCGTATTTTTGGATGGAATTTCAAAAGAAGTTCTATAGTTATGAAAAAAAAGGAAAAAGATATCTTAAGGGACCAGAAATGTTTATGACAAACATTTTCAGAAGAGAGTTGTACAAACCTAATACTTCTCTCGGGGATGACTTTGAGAGAACATATGACATCATGAATGAAGGAAAATCAGTTATTTTGATAGAAAATGCACCTCGCATGGTTTCTTATTTAAATCATATATCCTTATTTGATTTGTTCAAGCAAAAGATAAGAACTGCCAAAGCAAGAGAACAAATAAATAGAAAAGGAATGAGCATCCCAGGTTCTTATTATCTAAAAGTCATCATTTTTATGATAAAAGAATCATTTAAATCCGGAATTAAAACCGGTGTTTTGACATCCTCATGGATAATCCTCACAAGCCTCGCCACAATGATATCAAAAATAATGAGATTTGATACAAAAAAGGGTTGGTCAATGCGAATCCGGCGTTAATTTCAATAAGGTTTAACAAGTTTTATATATTGTAAAATCAAAATACTGACATGGACAAAAATCTTCCCCTATTGTTAAGGCTAGGTTTAAGAGTAATCTCGCGTTTAATAGTAATATTTCACGGCCGAAGGCTAGAATCTCTTCTCATTAGAAAAGGTACGACAGACGAGTATACTTTAGTAAAGATCTTTCTCAAAAGAGAGTATAACCTCAAGGTTCCATTTAAACCAAGATTCATAGTGGACGCCGGAGCGAACAATGGATACTCTTCCCTATTCTTCGCCATGAAGTATCCCTGGGCAAAGATAGTTTCAATCGAACCAGAAGAATCAAACTATCAGGTTTTAGTAAAGAATACCTCTCGAATCAAGAACATTGCCCCCATACGTGCCGGTATTTGGTACAAACCAGGAAATCTTAAGCTGGCCAATAAGGACATGGGCAGAAAAAAGGATTCCTTTCAGGTCATTCCGGCCAAGAGCTCAGAAAGAGATAAAATACCTGCCATTACAATAAATCAGATACTAAAAAGATTTGGTAAAAGAGAAATAGATATACTTAAGATTGACATAGAAGGGGCAGAAAAGGAATTATTTGCACATAACTATACATCATGGATTAGTAAGGTCAACTGCATAATCATCGAGACGCACGATCATATCTCCAAGGGTTGTGAATCTTCTCTATTTAAAGCCATAGAAGGAATAGAATTTAAGAAAAGCAAAAAGGGGGAGAACATTATTCTAATAAAAAATAAGCATGAAAAATGATACAATAAACATTGCCTGTTCTACCAATGATAATTATGCTCCCCACATGGGGGTCATGCTCTACTCTCTTTTAAAAAACTGTTCTTCTCCAGACAGGGTAAGAATATATGTTGCCGATGGAGGAATTTCGACAGAGAATAAAGATAAGTTAAAGAAAGTCGTCGATTTATTCAAAGCAGAATTAAATTATCTCCTGCCAAATACCTCTTACTTCAAGAATCTTGCCATCGGTAGGCATTTCGGCATAGAAACATACTATCGTTTTTTTCTAATGGATCATGTTAAAGTAAAGAAAATGTTGTATCTAGACTGCGATCTAATATTTGAAGGTGATGTCTCCGCACTCTATGCCTACAATCTTGGAAAAAATATTGTAGCTGCAGTCAAGGATTTTGGAGATTCGAGCAAGAGAAATTTGATCCTAGGGCTAGGAAAGGAAGATCCATATTTTAACGCTGGTGTTTTGCTAGTCGATTGTGAAAGATTTCGTAAAGAGAAGATAACCAAAAAAGTTATAGAATTTATAAAACATAATCTGGAAAAAGTGGAATTTGCAGATCAAGATGGCCTCAATGCAATTCTTACAGGAAAATGGCGTGAAATTGATATGTCTTGGAACGTTATGCCTAAACTAGCATATCACAAGTACTTCTTTTGGGAGAATATCTCTTCCGAGGAAAACAGAAAAATCTCCGAATTATTGAGAAAACCTAAAATAATCCACTATTCTAGTTATATTAAACCTTGGTACCTAGTCGATATGATGCCTCTTAAAGGAAGATACCACTTCTATCTCAAAGATACTCCGTGGAGAGATCAGCCCTATAAGGATGCTTCAATTATTGGAATAATAAAAAGATTGAGCAGTTATTTCCTTTTCTTTTATTACAAAAGAAGGTCTCTAAAGAGTCTTAAGAGTTAATATGCTATTTCATAAACAACCAAGTTTGGTTGTTTTTTCTGTGCATCACCATATGAAACATAAAATGGCTTTAGCCTATTCTGATTAATCTGAGTCCAGGTATATATCCATTCGGGATGTGGCTCAAATATGGAAACCTGAATTAACTTTGGACGATTTTGTTCCAAATAATTATCAAACTCAGATCCATTCTTAAAAGAGGAGTAGGATGAAACATTTCTTTCACTGTAATACGTGCTCTGAGTATATGAAATAGAAAGTAATCTATCCCCTTCCAATGAATTCTCTTTAACCCATATACCTGCATCTTTCACCGGTGAATATGAACTAAACTTAGAATCAATAAGCTGGTTCGAATATGAAACTTGTAAATATCCAGAAACTAAAAGTAATATTATAATTAGCACAATGCCTGCATTTTTTAAGAGTTTATCAGCACTCTTGCCCACTATTTCCAAAGATCTTCCGACAAAGAAGAATATGAATGGCAGCCAAAGATATACCCATCTATCCTCTGCTCCCCTTATGTAAAATATGTAAAATGCCGAAACAATGACTAAAGTAATCACTCCAAATATATCTCCGTCGAACACTCGGTTTTTGTCCCTAGCAAGCACATCGAGGTACAGCAAAAACTTGAGAGATAGGACTAGCCCAATTAGAAATAGAATGAATGTACATACATCGGATAGTGTGTAAAAGAAATTAAACGTATACCAACCAAATGGTAAAACACTTCCCACAGCATTGGAATATCCTTCTCTGAAAGCAGTCAATGTGCCGAACTCAACATAGGACCAGATAAAGTATGGAATCAAAGAAACAATAAATGCGACAGCAAAATAATAGTATCCTTTAATCTTAAATGCAGATAATCTATCTTTAAGCAAGCCAAAGACTGCAATTATTAATGGAACAAGTAGTCCTGAAACTTTAAAGTAGAATCCGAGTGCTGCAAAAACTCCGGCATAGACTGCGAATTTTCCAACCTTTTCATTTTTCCAATATTTCCACATAAATAGTACTGAAAGAACTTG
Source organism: archaeon (assembly GCA_037134055.1). Lineage (GTDB taxonomy): Archaea > Nanobdellota > Nanobdellia > Pacearchaeales > GW2011-AR1 > JBAXMY01. The sequence continues at coordinate 6,685 of JBAXMY010000008.1, read as the reverse complement.
GAAGCTCATGGAGAAGAAGTCTGGTTGCACACGTGAAGTCCAGAATAGGAATGTCCAACTCACACTTGCTAAGAATGCTGCAATAAGTCCAATTTTTTGATTGTACATCTCTCTACCCAAGAGATAAACTGAGAATACGAGCAGCAAAGAAGGCAGCAGCACAAATGCAAATTTAATAAATTGCTCTCCAAGACCTATCATGAATGCCAAAGCTGAAATTGCCTGGAATAGCGGGGGTCTCTGCGGATTCAAATCATATGGAACTCCGAAGGCCCATTTCTTAGCCGTGGACATATATTCAGCCTCATCCCACCAGAGAGTTTGTCCAGCTGTATGAGTCCAATAATAGATACGTATGCCTAGAGCAAATATTAATATCCCAATTAAAATCAGATTTAAGGGATTAGAAAACCATTTCTTTATTTTTTCGGCTCTTTTTTCAATAGCTTTTTCTTCACTCACCATTATCTACCTTATTATCGAGGCTTTTTATTTATTGCCTTTTAGCTATTTGGTGCTCTCAACACGTTCCCATACCTTTCCAAAATCTCGTCTCCAAAGCCTAAAGTCCAAAAATACTCTTGCCCAGATGTATCCCCTCATAATCATAAGAAGAATAAACCATGCCAGTTCCTTAAACGAATCAATCTCAAACAGTTCAGCGAAACCAGAGATTATCTCGTCATTTAAGGAAGAAGATTTTTTCACTCCAAATTCTTTCTCCAACTGATAAACTCTTCCAGCTGTTCTTTTTTTCTGTCTTATCCAGTCTGGAAGATTGTCGGGATATTTCACAAATACTCTTGCTTCCGGACAATATCCAGTTTTAAAACCTTCCTTTATAGTCGACAAAGAGATATATGCATCGTCTGCCAGCACCTTTTCAGGGATAACCTTAACAATTCCCGCACGCAAAGCATAGAGATAGCCTGAACAGATGATGTCTTGATTTTTTTTAGTCTGTCGTAACCTAAGATTATGAAATCCATTGGTAAGAAGATGGGCCCAATAGCCAAAAATTCCATTTCTTTCATTAAGAGACACAACTCTTCCACTAACTGCACTGTATCTTGTCCTGTTCATGTAGTCTAGAAGCTTTTTGGCGGCTCCCTTCTCAGAATATACATCTCCATCCGTCAGAATCAGTATTTTACCTCTGGCTCTGGCAAATGCCAGATTAAGGGCGGCAGGTTTACCCTTGCCCAGATCTCTTATCAGAATAGTTTTTCCGTAGGACTTTTTTGCAGCATTCAGCGTTTGATTATCAGGAGCACAGACAAGAAGTTCAAAATCTTTTAAACCAAAAATTATGTTTTTTATTGCTTTTCCAACTGTTTTAGGTTCCCTATTTGTGGTTATTATTATGCTTATCACTCAAAATTTCCTCCAATTTTTCGAAAACCTGTTCAGCAGAGATACTCCTAGTTAGTTCTTCATCATATTTATCCATCTTATCCGGGAAGAATTCATATAATCTTTCAGCAATTACTTTCTCAAGTAAACCGTATCCTTCAATCTCGTTCGGACTTGTACAGAAGAAGAGTCCAATTGTTGGTTTTTTTAATGCCAATGAAATATGCAGCGCAAGACTGTCAGCCGAAACAATTGCAGAGCACTGGTAAACCAGAGACATGAACTCCATAATTGTATTATCTAGGTTATTAGAACAAATCTTCAATCCTTTTTCTATAATTTCATCTTTGACTTCTTCCATAAGTTTTATTTCCTCAGGACCGCCCAATAGCACAACTGAATAATTATTTTTCTCAGCAAGAGCAACAAATTCAACAATCCTGCCCCTATGCCAAGCCTTGGAAGGCCATCTTTTAGATGAACCTATGTGAATCCCTATTATCTTTCCTGAAAGATTGTTCTTTTGGACAAAATCTACTCCATATTCTTTTTCTTTTTCAGTCAGTCTAATCTCAAAAAGGTGGTCATCGTCATTTATCTCTGCAACTTCGAACATCATTTCCTGATAGGTCTTGTTATTTTGTCTTTTTAGTTCGTCATCAAAGATGGTATTCAAATAGTATTCAGCTCCTGGATTGAAAGCAACAGGATATTCACCATCAGCATAAAATCCTTTCTTTTCAGAGGCATTAATCTGCTTGGCGAGCTTTAAAGCTGAGGCATCTACGTCAAAATTATAAAGAGTATCAAATGAACCAACTCCTTCGCATGGAACAACTTCAATCTTATCAGCCAAACCCGACTTTTTAACGATATCCAAAGACTCTGGCTTGGTTATCCATGTTATTTTAGCTCCGGCATATCTCTTTCTTATGGCATTAACGACTGGAAGGGTACGTACTACGTCTCCAAGCGCTCCAAGCTTAATTATACATATTTCCATAATCTGCCTTGGCAAAAAGGCTTAAAATATCTTTATGTTTAGATATTACATGGGAACTGAACTAAAGGTATATCTTGCAGGTAAACTAGGATCTGAATCAGAAAGAGAGATGCTTGAAAGCGTAGAGAGGTTATGTAAATCAAAAGGGTTCATCACCTCCTTCCCCATAGAGATGTTGGGCTGGCAAACGATATTTCCAACGTGAACAAAATATTTGAGGGAGACATAAAAATAGGATTTCAGAACGTCGATTTAGTAATTGCCTGCCTCGATGGTCTTCATGTGGGTGCAGGCACTGCCTGGGAGCTTGGATATGCCTATGCCCAGGGCATTCCTGCAGTAGGAATCAAGACAGATGAAGGTAAAGAAGAAGCATTAGGCTATCTGAGCTCAATTCTCCTAGGATCAATGGACATTGTTGGTTCCATGGACGAACTTGCTAAATGGATAGATAAATTCAAAGTTAATCGAGTGGCTTAGTTGATTTTATCTCAGTTTCTCTCCAGCCGTCAGAATATTTCCTTCCCTTTCTAAGTTCGAAGAACGCTCGTAAATATAGGTAAAGTCTAGCACCAAACAACTCCAGCGTCCACCAGTACTCCATCGGTTTTCTCGGAAAACTAAGGGCAAATACTGTTCCTTCTCTAATTTCATTGAAAAATGATTTAGTTCTAGGCATATCGGCAACAATATTATTCAAATTCTCATGTGCCTTCACATTTCTGACCTTTTGTGCAAGCCAATCTTTCCAATTTCCCGGATTCTTAACATATACCTCTGCATTTTCAACATATTTTATTTTATATCCTTTCTTCCAGAACAAGTATGGAATGATGCTATCTTCAGATGTTCCAAGAGGAAAGTCCATTATAACTCCCTTACGTATTGCAAACAAATATCCGGAACATTCAAAGAACTTTTTCTTCGAAGACATTCTCTTTCTCACTTTATCTATCCCCTCAAAGAGCAATTTTGCCCAAAAACCATATTTATTGTCTCTCTTTTCAACCGCTACGGGCTTTCCAGTTACACAACCAACTTCCTTATCATTAAATGAATCTATGATTGATTTGAGAGAATTCTTAGAAACATAAACATCTCCATCCGTAAGAACGAACAAGTCGTTAGTATTTGGAGAGCCATACTCTTGGAATATCATATTTAATGCATAGCTCTTTCCTTCTCCAGGATCTGGAAAGAAAAATAATCTCTTATCTCTGATGGATTTCTTTATCTTTTTTTCAGTCTCAGGAAACGGATCAACGACAAAAATTCTAAATTCTTTTTTTATTTTCTGCGCAAGGAAAGCTTTCACGGCTCTTATTGTCGCATTTGGTTCATTATATGAAAAAATAACTATGTCTATCATTATTCAGTTTGAATCGGATAATCTGCAGGCCGGATCATAACAACTCTTTCACCATTTGCCTTTTTTGCCTCAATCCTACATTTCTTTGTTCCCTGCTTGCCTATGTCTGACGTCTCGGTCGTTTCAACAGTGAGAACTTCTCCAGCTACCTTGATTTTATCTCCTTTCTTTATTTCAATTGCTTTCTTCATGCCAGATAGTATCTAACTAAGCTTATAAAGTTTATTTACCTAAATTTCACATGAAGAAAAAACAAGCAATTATCCTATGTTCTGGAGGCATAGATAGCACCGTAACAGCACATCTGGTTAAAAAAAGGATGAAATATTCAAAAATAGCCGTTCTTTTCTTTAACTATGGTCAAAAATCAATTAAAATGGAACGCAATTGTGCAAAGTACGTTGCTAAATCAATCAAATCCGGCTTCAAGGAAGTATCCTTACCAGAATTACATAACCTCTCAACATCTCTCATAAACATTCCAGGTAAACACAAAAGCATCTCAAAGTCAAATCTAAAGGACACTAGAAATGAGAGTAAAACTTGGTATGTTCCTTCTAGAAACACCCTGTTTCTAGCCTATGCTTCAGCTCTAGCAGAAAAAGGATTTATTCAATACGGTATAAAGTCAGACATTTTTGTTGGATTCAAATGTGAAGGCAATGATAGCTACCCTGACTCCACTCCATCATTCGTAGAAAAGATAAATTCTCTTTTTGCCAAATCATTAGTTTATCCAGTAAAGGTTATGGCTCCACTAATAAAATTAGACAAGGAAGACATAATCCTTCTTGGAAAGAGATTAGGAGTCAATTTTAGAAAAACTTTCAGCTGTTACATAGGAAAAAATAAGCCCTGCCGTTCGTGTCTTTCATGTAAATTAAGAGAAGCAGGATTTTATTGGGCGGGCCTGGAAGATAAGTAATTTCTATTCAAGTTCCATAATTTTATCCAACTTTCTAATGAACGCTTGGCTAGTAAATGCTCTGTCAATTCTACTTTCTCTCAGTTTAATAAAATCCCACGAATGTGCGTAGAACATCGGTTTTGTATAAATCAATTTTAACATTTTCACATATGCACGCATTAGAGATACTGGTAAGATTCGGACAATTAGGGAAACAAAAGGTAAAATAAGAGAGGAGCATGGCCTTTCCACAAGGTTTTTTCTTATTCTATACTCATTCAATGGCGAAAGGAAACTCTTTATCCAAAGTTTTGCCCTTCCAGGAAAGAAAAAGAGCTGTAGTAAGTTAAGTGGGGTGTAGCTTGAGTCATATTCGAATCCATATTTTTCAAGTAAATCTAATGTGGTATCATCAATACTATGTTGTGGGGCGCGAAACCCTCTAGGATTAAAACCAAGTACCTTTTTCCAGAGTGCCAAAGAAGATTTTATTTCTCTCTCCTTTTCACTTAAAGTCAAGTCATCAAATCTTTCATGCGAGAAGCCATGGAATGAGATCTCCCAACCCTTTTTTGCCAGCCTCTTGAATAATCCTCCATTACTCTTTAAACACTCACCCGTAACGAATAACACCGGCAGAATCCCGTTTTTATCACAGATCTTCTCGAATTCAACGAGTCCCTCTTTAACACCTTTGTAGGATGAACCGTGAAGGTCTTTCTCGACATCAACACTATATATGATTTTATTCATTAGAATATGAGCAAACTTTCGTTTTTAGATTTTGCTAAAGCTCAATTAGCTTTATAACCTTCAAATTCTTTCAAAAAATATGAACTTGCAATTTAACCCCATATGCCTCTGGAGAAGGGCTCACAAGCTGTTTTTCCTAGATTCCAGCGATTTAAACCTTGCAGAAAAAAATCTTTCTCGTTCACAACTAACAGAAAAGTTAGAAAATGAGGTAAAAAGGTATTTTAGGGTAAAGCACGTGGTAATAACCTCTTCTGGAAAAGAAGCAATTGAGCTAGTTCTAAAGGCATTACATCTAAGAAAATCTGAAAATCTAATTACCCAGGCATTTCAATGCTATGATTCGTTAGATATGATAAATAAGATCTGCAAACTTAACTATACTGATACATTTAATTTTGATATGTCTCTCCAATCTCTAAAAAAAGCCATAAATTCGAATACAAGAGTCATAATGCCTGTAAATCTATATGGAATACCTTCAGATGTAGGAGGCATAAGCGCAATTTGTAAAAAAAACAAGATATTTTTGCTAGAGGATTGCGCTCACTCAATGGGGGCATTACTAGACAGCAAAAAAGTCGGAACCTTTGGTCAGGCTTCAATTTTCAGCTTTTCAAAAAGCCTAGCGGCTCCAGCTGGCGGTATGATTATAACCAACGATTCTGCACTCTATGGTAAGATAAGGAATTTACATAAACATTCTGAAGTTAGCACAAACTACTTGTCTGATTTCTTCGGACGTCTTGTATTAATCTCAATGTCTTCTAGACTCAGAAATTATCAGAAGGTTTTTCCGATAGCTTTATTTTTTGAGAAATTGCAATCTATTTTTAGAAAATCTAGCCATTCCTTAACAAATCTAGAAATCTCATTATGCCTTTCGCAATTTATGAAACTTGATAAGATAAACAAGGAATATGTCTCAAAGTACAAATTATTTTACTCAATGTTAAAAGGAACGCAGGGCATAAACCTATTCCCCTACAAGCCAGGACAAACTGCCCTGAGATTTCCTATTTTATTTAATGAAAAGAAAAACATACCTGTTCTATTGAAAAAACTGTACTCCTCTGGTTGTTTTGAGCCTAGTTTGAACTATAACCTCGAATATCGAAAGGCTTTACATCTAACAAACAAAAAACTAGAGAATTCAGATTACCTAAGAGATCATCTTCTAGTCCTTTCGTTGGACAATCTAGATGTCAAGTCTTTAAAAAAAATTAAATATCACATATCTAATTTTTAAAATAAAATGGCAAAAAAAATAAAAACCTCAGTTATCATTCCTACCTACAAT
>JBAXMY010000007.1:0-16890 GCA_037134055.1 archaeon | reverse complement strand
CACCATCAATACCTGCAGCCGAAAAACCCGTTGAAAAACCAATAGAACCAAAAAAAGATACTTCCTCCTTCATGCCTATCGGGATGTAACAGATCATATGACAAAACTATTCAATAGGATACTTGGTGCAACAGGATTGGTGGCATTTCTTTCAGGATATTGTATGGCTCAGGAAGTATTCAGCAGAAGTAATAATCTCTCCGATCCCGATGAAACACATATCTCCTCAAGAGTAAATTCGGCCTATGTGAACACCCATGAATTGTACCAATCATGCTGGAGCGCTTCCCTGATGATTGTAGGCGGTGCAACGGCAATATATTCCGCTCACAAATCAACACAGAGAAATTCTTAAACCCATATTTCCTCAAATCTTCATGAATATCACTCTCATTGGAATGCCTGCAGTTGGTAAATCTTTCATAGGCAAAAAGCTGGCAAAAATTATGAACTACGACTTCATAGACGGAGATGATCTAATTGTCGCATCAGAAAACAAGCCACTTCAAAAAATTATAGATTTACAGGGAGAAGATAAATTTCTAGAAATAGAAAAAAAGGTGATTTTATCACTAAAGGAGAAAAAATTGCAAAACACGGTCATTTCACCAGGTGGAAGCGTAGTTTATATCTCAGACGTAATGAAATTTCTAAAAGGCATATCTAAAATAATATATCTTGAAGGCGATTTCAAGGAAATAGAAAAAAGAATGCACAATCGTGACAGCCGAGGTATAGTCGGTCTAAAAAACAAAACTCTCAAACAGCTATACGATGAGCGCACAATTCTCTACAGGAATTATGCAGACATAATAATAAAAGTGCCTGCAAAGATTAACCGAGAAAAATCAGCAAATGAGATAATTGAAAATTTAAATCTTCAGTTAGCAGGATAACTATCTTTCTCTTGGCCTATAGGTCTCAGCTCTTTCAGGAGGTCTTATATATAAAAATCTCCCAGTTCGAAGATAAGCTCCCTTTCCAAGAAGAGCCATGGAATAATTTGCTCGCGAACGTATTTCTTCCTGCATAGCCACATCTTCAGGACGATCTCTTGGCACGGGCTTGTGTCTGTATTTACGCATAATCTGTTAAAGAATAACTAATATATAAATATTAAGTTTGGAGGCCTGCAGGGTTAAGGTAAATCTCCAAAGTATCATAAATTAATGAATCAAAAAACTCACAAACCTTAAATATAACAAATATCTCTAATTAACATGGAATCGCGAGGAATAAGATTATGGTGCAGAGTTGTTTCAGCATTGGTAGTTATATGGTTTCTAGCACAGTCATATTATTTCTTTACATCAAGTGCGGGAATTGGAGAAGGGATAATAAAGACAATTCTGGGAGGAATTATTCTTACACTTTTGTTCTATCCAACATTCCGACAAGCCCTTAAGAATGAATTCTCATATTAACCAATGACCAACATTACCAAGATTAGGAATATCCAAGAATCAATTGTTCGTGCAATAAAAGAAGATATAGGCTCCGGTGACGTAACAACCATTTCACTTGTCAGTCCACAAACAATTACCTCTGGGCTAATCATTGCTCGAGAAGAATATACAATTTCTGGAAATGACGTTGCCAAGTACGTTTTCAAGAAGTTTGATCCAAATTTTCAATACCTTCCAGTTGTGAAGGATGGTCAAAGAGTGAAAAAGGGTGCCGTCGTAGCCAAACTACGTGGAAAGGCAAGAGCCATGCTCACTGGAGAGCGTACGGCTCTCAACTTTCTACAGAGAATGTCTGGCATTGCATCAAAAACTCATGATTTCACAAGGCAAACCAAAAAGTATGGGGTAAAAATTCTGGATACAAGAAAAACAACTCCCGGTCTGCGTCTAATAGAAAAATACTCAGTCAAGTGTGGCGGAGGAACAAATCATCGCATCGGCCTATACGATATGGTCCTCATTAAAGATAATCATCGTGCTCTCTGGAGTCGTGGCAAGCATCTTGGCTTTGATCAAGCAATCCGGGTAGCAAGAAAGAAATTTCCCAAAGTTTCAGTTGAAATCGAAGTTGAAAGTCTTGCCGAACTAAAGAGTGCACTGCAGGGCAAGCCAGATTGGGTTCTTCTGGACAATATGAAACCAGAATTAATGAAAAAATGCGTAAAACTCTGCAAAGGCAAATGTAAGACTGAAGCTTCTGGAGGAATCAACCAGACAAATATAATTGCAGCAGCAAGGACCGGCGTCGATGCCATTTCACTCGGATGCCTAACGCATTCAGCTCCAGCGGCAGATCTTTCTTTGGAAATAATCTAAATATATTTACAAGTGCAATCAAAGACCATATCGGGTAGAATCCAGTAAGACTCCATGCTTTTGATGATTACATATAATAATTAGAAATTACGCTAGCAACATTGTATATGAATGTTAACTGCGCTATTGGTACAAGTGCGATTTCAGACAAACTGACTACCCTATTGGAATATTTTTTCATTCCTCTAGCTTCTGGAATATGACGCAATGCCATTCCTGGAATAAACGCATCAGCTCCAGAATAATGTATTAGCTCTTCTTTTTCAATCAACCCCTCAATATTTTCACTCATTTCCTTCTCTTTACTTTGTTTCTGAAGTAAATAAAACCTCCTAATCCTAAAAATCCAACCGCAAGAAGTATTCCTCCAATCCAGCTTGCACCCACACTTCCAATTACATTTCCAGAAAGGTTACTATCCATCAAAAATATTCCTCCAGAAAGTCCGATTACTGCTGCCGTAGCGGCAGCTTTCTTTGGAGCTGAATACTTTGCTAAACTTTCCTGAGCCTGAGTTGCATAACTTCGGACTTTCTTAGAAATGTTTCCCCTTATGGCTCGATACTTACCTTCATCCATAACTCCTTTCTGATAGAGCACATCAATTGCACTTCTTGCGAATCCCATATCTTCAATTACGCCGAGTGCTTCCGTCAGTTCTGGCATTCTTTGAGCATAGTCTCCCGACTTAAACATGTCATACACGTTTCTAAATGCATCAATTGTTTGCTCAAGATACTTTTCATCCTTTCTCTCGGAGGCAGAAAGTTTTATCTCTTTTTCACCATCCACTGCTCGACCCTCAAGACTTTTTTTCAATACGACGACTCGAGCATGATCATCAAATGCTCCTCCCGAGGCAACATACCCTGCAATTTTTTCATAAATAAACTTATTCTTTTTTTCAGGACTCAATCTCTTTCCACCTTTTTCTAGTTCAGCAAGTTCAGCATATGCCTTCTCAATTCCTCCCTGAAGTCGTGTCCTGTCTACATGCTTAGAGATATAATCACCATATTTAGCAAAACTAGGATGTTTCTTCAATATCTCTTGCATTCCATAGTTGATTGCTGAATGTATTAATTTAGAATCATCACCTGCAGGAGTATCAACGCCTCTTACAAGACTCTCTTCTTCCTGCTCTTCATCCTCTTCAGAATTCCTAGGTCTAGCACCATCCCAAATATCCCTCTTTGCCATATCCAAATCAGGAATATCTATTTAATAAACATTACTCAAGCAATAAAACAAACCTTTAAATAAAACTTTCCTTCTAATTACTCTATGGGGTTAATTAGTTTTATCAAATGGTTGTTTACCAGATGGTATTTTTATGTATTGGTAATTTTGATACCAATTTTAGTGGTAGTTGGTCCAATCGATTTTGTAAATCATTTAACAATGAATCAGATTATACCTTACTCTTACAACGGTCCATCTTATTTCGAAGGAGTAATCTTCTTTATTTCCTCTTGTGTAAGCGCTATAATCTACTATTTATTAGTGATTTTTCATCTTAATACATTTTATGATAAAGCAATGATTTCTAACAGATTAGCATATCCTATAGCAGACATCATAATTTTGATAGCTCTCTTAGCGATTATTTACTTCTCATACCAAAAAGGATATAACAAAGCGAAAAAGGAATCTGCAAAATAAATCTATCGTTTCAAATTTTCCCAATCTTCTTTAAACTTGGTTCTAAAGAATGCAAGGAACTCTTCAGCAGTTGGAAAATAAATCTTTGCATTCTTCTCCAGGAACGGACTTCTATTCACTCTAGGAGTTATAAGATAAACATGCTTCCCAGTATTTATGCCCTCAATGCATTCATGTCCCACTCCCATGGACAAATCAGTTCTCGCATTTGGGTAGTATGCAATAACATGCGTAGCCTTACCCACATCATACTTTAAATCTCTATGAATTGTGTGCCATTTTATTGCATCCTTCTCCTCCGGGCTTAATCCCACATCACTTTCTATGTCAATATCTGCCGGGTCGATGACTGGCGTTTCCAGACCTAAACCTAGGACATCTCTTCCAAGATTTCTTAAATTTTTCTTAAATTCAACTATTTTCATAGTGGTTTCAGCATCCGCGTCGGTCATTGGAAAACTTGAATATATCAAAAATCGATTCATGAGTAGGCTTTCAACGCTTTCAGGATTCTGCTTATTGGAAAATATATAGTGTGGGCTTTTATAGTTCTCAGCTATCCTCTGCGTTGCAATCACTTCCTGTTGCATCCACAGTAGGATATCGCGCAAATCATGTTTCTGCGATCTTCCCTGTTCAGTTTCAAGTTGTCTATTTCTTACTGCCGATGGTTTGTCGATAATATTAATAAAAATGTCTGGATTGATACCTTCAAGATGCTTATCCTTGAGCGAATTGCGATAAACTTGATTCCAAAGTAGCATGGCGTGCGTGTCGATAATAATTCTACCATAACTTTGTTTATCCTGGGGAAGGTTTCTTCTTATTTCATCAAAAACTCCGTACTCCAGAAGACTCAAAGTGTCGCTATGCAGGTTGGGAAAATTTTCCCTTGGAATATACCTATCTAACCTAGTCCCAGCACGTTCGCGCATCATCATCCCAGTATTATGAACCTTAACTCCACTTTCAATTCTATGGGAATCATATCTTCTACAGAATTCTCGGCTTCCACTTCCAGAAATTCCACTGACGAGAATTACCTTTCCATCTGCCATCCCTCCGGAGGCAATCTCCAGTTTAAATAGATTATCCGACTACAATATATATTTCCTCTAATTAGAGTTCTTTCTTTAATTCATTAACCTTGTCCAATTTTTCCCAACTAAAATCGGAATCATCTCTCCCAAAATGTCCATAGCATGCGGTTTTTTCATATATGGGTCTTTTCAGATTCAAATGTCTTATTATTTGTCCAGGTTGCAGGAGAAAGTTCTTTCTTACAGCTGAAACAATCCTTTCCTCAGAAATTTTATTTGTTCCAAAACAATTTACATAAAGTGAAACGGGTTCTGCAATTCCGATGGCATAGGCAATTTGTATCTCACATCTGTCAGCAAGGCCAGCAGCAACGATATTTTTGGCAACATACCTAGCCATGTATGCCGCACTTCTATCCACCTTGCTCGGATCTTTACCAGAAAATGCTCCTCCACCATGCCTTCCAAATCCTCCATAGGTATCTACTATTATTTTTCTGCCAGTTAATCCACTATCTCCCACTGGGCCCCCAACTACAAATCTCCCAGTTGGATTAACGTGATATGTTGTTCCCTTGTCAACAAGTCCAGAGCAAACAGGCAAAATAACTTTTTCAATAATCTCTTTCTTCAGCTCTTCCTGCACAACAAAAGGAGCATGTTGCGTTGAAACTACCACCGTATGTATTCTCACAGGTTTATCATTTTCATATTCCACACTAACTTGGCACTTTGCATCTGGCCTCAATCCTTCAATGGAACCAGATTTTCTTACTTCACCAAGTTTAATCAAAAGTTTATGTGAAAGAATTATCGCCGCAGGCATGTACTCTGGAGTTTCATTGGTTGCAAATCCGAACATCATTCCCTGGTCTCCAGCTCCCTGTTCATGATCGCTTGTTTTATTCACTCCTCGGGCAATGTCTGGAGATTGTTGAGATAGTAGTTCAACAATCTGGCACGTATGTCCATTAAATCCAAGTTCATCGGAATCATATCCAATTTCTATTATTTTCTTTCTGATAATTTTTTCAATGTCTATTCTATGCTTGGAAGTTATTTCTCCTGCAATAAAAATGGTATTGTTTTTGACTAAACACTCGGCAGCAACCCTGCTCTCCGGATCACCAGCTAAAAAAGCATCCAATAGGACATCCGATATTTGGTCGCACACCTTATCGGGATGTCCAGGACCAACCGATTCTGAAGTAAACAAATATCTATTCATACTCCATTCATGAAAATTCATTTTATAATCTTTATTGACATTAATATTCCTAGAGGAATATTTAAATAACCTAATATTCTCAAATTACTATGATATTTCCAGAACTTTCTTCAATAAAGACAAAAAGACAGGCTCTGGGTATAAAGCAAAAGCAACTTGCCAAGGATGCAGAAGTCTCCCAATCTCTCATAGCTAAAATAGAATCATCCAAAGCAGAACCTTCCTATACCATTGCAAAAAGAATATTTAGAGTTCTAGAATCCTATGCCAGCAAGGAGAAAAAGTTATGCAAAGACCTGGCAAAGATAAAACCAATTTTCCTTTCATCTAAAGATTCCCTTGAAAAAGCATCAAAGATAATGAAACAGCATTCCTTTTCACAAATTCCAATTATTGATCATGGACGACTTTCCGGTACAATAACTGAATCGGGAATATATTCCCATCTTCTTTCTGGAAAATCTCTGAACAGTAAAATTACTGAAATCATCGAACCTCCTCTGCCAGTTCTAAATTCAAGCACCCCCATCGATCTGGCAATGCCCCTTCTAAAGCATTCCTCTGCAATTCTCATAGCAGAAAAAGGAAAAATTATTGGAATAATCACAAAATCGGATCTAATTTAATTAAAAATACATTCAGGAAACCTTTAAATACCCTCTTTCTTACACCATTCTAATCTAATTGAACAGAAGTAGACAATAAGGTTCAGATCGGCACTGATAATGCCTCTGACCACATTTATCGAGGGAAAAACACGAAGTACAATACGAAAGTACACGGTTCTGAGTTGAGAACATTTCAAACTAAATGTATACTGAAAAGTATAAACACAAACACAACAAGGAAATAAACAAAAATGCCACCAACAAGACCAAGATGGGGATCACTTCAGTTCTGGCCTCGAAAGAGGGCAGCGAAATTCTTACCTAGTGCAAACTGGAAACCTGTTAAGGGACAAGGATTGCTTGGACTTATTGCCTACAAGGCAGGAATGGCCACAGTTATCGTCAAAGATAATACTGAAGCATCCATGACTAAGGGCAAGAAAATGGCTCTGCCTGTTACAATCTTGGAAGTTCCAGGCATGAAAATATTCTCCGTCAGATTCTACAAGAACACCAAGGTTCTCAAGGACGTCATTGTCGCAAATGATAAAGAACTAAAACATATCGTTAAAGTTCCTGCTTCTCTCAAACCATTTGATTCTCAAATTCCAGCCGATTACGACGACATAAGGCTTGTCGTATTCACTCTTGCCAATAAAACTGCTTTCAAAAAAACTCCCGACATTCTTGAAGTTGCCGTGTCAGCTCCAAACAAACTAGATTATGTTAAAACTCTCATAGGAAAGGAAATAACAATGAAAGACTTCCTAGACAAAAAAGAATTACTTGATGTGCATGCCGTTTCCAAAGGAAAAGGACTTGAAGGTCCAGTTCCAAGAATGGGATTATCTTTGAAAGGACACAAATCTGAAAAGGGAGTAAGACGCCCAGGAAGCTTGGGACCTTGGCATCCAGCAAGAGTTACATTCAGAACTCCAATGTCAGGACAATTGGGATGGTTCACTCGTGTCGTCTACAATCTAAACTTAATAACCTCCGGCACAATTGCAGAGAAGAATATCAATCCTGGAACTGGATTCAAACACTACGGAAACATAAAGACTTCATATATGATCATCCATGGAAGCATTCCAGGTCCAGTAAAAAGAGCAGTTCTTGTCGTTCCAGCAATAAGACCTACCAAACTACAATCAAAACAAAAATATCAATTCACGGAGCTAGCAATATAAAATGAAAGCACAACTATTCGACGTCAAGGGAGCAAAGAAAGCACAGCTAGAGATGCCTGCAGTTTTCGACACAAAAGTTAGAGAAGATATCGCTGCAAAATTATTCGAAGTAGATAAGTTCGTAACACGACAACCCTATGCTACCTATGACGAAGCAGGAAAGAGACATTCAGCATCTGGAACGATCTCCCACAAGAGACACGAATGGAAAGGACATTATGGTAAAGGAATTTCCAGAACTCCTAGAAAAACAATGTACAGAAAGGGAACACAATTCTTCTGGATAGCTGCAGAAGTTTCTCACACTCGAGGAGGCAGAGCTGCTCATCCACCACAGGGAATGTGGAGACCAAGAAAGATTAATGACAAGGAAGTACAAATAGCAATGAATTCAGCTCTCGCTGCAACAGTCAATGCATCCTTCGTCGTAAATCACTATTCTTCGCTATCTTCATTTGCAGGACCAGCAGTTATTGAATCTCTACCTGTAAAAACAAAAGATCTAATGGCAACACTAAAGGCAATATATGCAGATGCATTCCGTTTAACCTTCAAGATAAAAGAAGTAAGAGCAGGAAGAGGAAAGAGAAGAGGAAGACGTTTCAAATCAAATGCAGGACTTTTAATTGTAACTGGAAATAAGGAAACTGCAAATTTCTCAGGAATTGATATAATCCCAGCATCCGAACTTAGAATTGGAGACGTATACCCTCTTGGCAGGCTTACACTTTATACAAAAGCAGCATTGGAGGAATTCAAATGATTCTTAGACCAGTAACTTCAGAAAAGGCAGTAAAATTAATCGACATGGAAAATACATTAATGTTCGAAACAAACAGAGAGTCCAGAAAACCAGAAATAAAGAAAGAAGTGGAATTCCTATTCAATGTTAAAGTTGTTGCCGTTCGTACATCCATCACACTCAACAAGAAATATGCATTCGTCAAATTAAACAAGGCTAATCCGGCAATAGATGTCGCGACCAAGCTAGGAATGATCTAAAATGGGTAAACGAATTATATCGCAGGCAAGAGGACACGGTTCCATGACCTACAGAGTCAGAAGACGTGCATTCCTAATTAAAATAAAATATCCAATGCATGAGGGAGAAGCAACAATCCTTGATATAGTACATTCAGCCGGACATTCAGCACCTCTTCTCAAGATTAAAGTTGCAGATGAGACATTCTTCATTCCAGCATTCAAGGGTGCCAGCGTCGGACAAAAAATAGTAATCAATGGTCCAGCACAAATAGGAAACATTCTCCCAATAAAGAACGTTCCAATGGGAACAAATGTCTATAACATAGAAAAAAATCCAGGAGATGGTGGAAAAATGATTAGAACCTCAGGCTCAAGTGCAATGGTTTTCAAAAAATATGATCACAATAAATATTCTCTAACAATGCCCAACAAGCATGAAGTAATAATTGGTGGAGATTGCAGAGTTACAGTTGGAGTAATTGCCGGAGAAGGCAGAGTCCTTAAGCCATTCGTTACAGCCGGTAACATGTGGTACAAGATGAAGGCAAGAAACAAACTATGGCCTAGAACTTCCGCAGTAAAGATGAACGCAGTTGACCATCCATTCGGTTCTGGTAGAGGAAAGAGAATCAAATCCAAGATTGCAAAGAGAAACGCACCACCTGGAGCAAGAGTAGGACACATTAGACCAAGAAGAACGGGGTGGGTTAGATAATGGCTGAACAGGTAATTAGAACATCCAAGGAAGTTTTCTATAGGGGAAAGACCATAGAACACTGGAAGCAACTTGAAGTAAGAGAATTTGCAAAGTACTTGACAGCAAGGAGCAGACGTTCTGTCCTTAGACATTTCGATGTCGTAGAAAACTTTGTAAAGGCATGCGAAGAAAAAGTTTCAAGAAATAAGAAAATAAGAACACACCAAAGAGACATAGTAATAGTTCCAAAACTTGTTGGCATGACCATCGGAATTTATAATGGAAAAGAGTTCATGGATATATTAATGAGCACCAAAATGATTGGTCATAGACTGGGAGAATTCGCTCCAACAAGACAGAAGGTCAATCACGGAGAAGCAGGAATTGGAGCCACCAAGGGTTCCAAGGCGGATAAGAAATAATGGCAAATGAAACAAAACCAACAGATGGAAAAAGTGTAACACCAATAGCTAAGCCAGCAAAGTCAGTTGTCAAGAAGACACAGCATGCCGAGGCTAAGCCAGCAGTTGAACAACCAGTTGCCAAACCAGTAGATATTACCCAAACACCAGATAATAAAATGACTGAAAAATCAGAAGTAAAATCAGAAGTAAAATCTACCAAACCAGCAGTTGCAAAGATCAAGAAGGATGAAGCAATTGCTAATCTTGTTGGTGCAGGAGCATCAAAGAAACAATGCATGTACATCTGCAATTTCATAAAAGGAAAGAAGATTGACGATGCAATTGCCGATCTCATTTTGGTAACAAAGTTCAAGAAAATAATTCCATTCAAAGGCGAAATTCCACACAGAAAGGGACCTGGGATGATGTCCGGAAGATGGCCAGTCGACGCCTGTAAGCTATTTATTACCATGCTCAAGGGATTGAAGGGCAATGCAATTGCCAATGGAATGGATTTGGATAAAACAAGAATATATTTCGGAATGTCCAATTGGGCATCAAGACCTGCCAGATCCGGGGGCAGAAACTTCAAAAGGACACATGTCCTAGTGAAAGCAAAGGAGTTCAAATAATGGAAGAGAAAAAATTCGTAACATTCAAGAAGGAAGAACTTGGCGTCAGAGAGTACGTTAAGCGTAGCATGGGTAAGGGCAAAATCTCAGACGTTTCCATCGAATACACACCAGTCGGAGAAAAAATAATTGTTTCAACAAATAGACCAGGTTTGGTTATAGGCAGAAGAGGAGAAAAAATAGATGAGTTGACAAGAGTATTAAAGAAAAGATTTAAACTGGATAATCCTCACATCGAAATAAAAGAAATTCTAAATTCCAGATTGGATGCAAAGCTTGTTGCGGATGAAATTGCATTGCTTTTGGAAAGAGATGGTTCACTAAAGTTCAAAGTAATTGCCTACAAGATGCTTCAGGACATAATGAAATCTGGTGCACTGGGAGCAGAAATTCTTCTTTCAGGAAAACTTCCAGCAGAAAGAGCAAAGTCATGGAGATTCTCTCAAGGATTATTAAAGAAAACTGGAGATCCAGCAAAAGTTGTCGACGGAGCAATCTCCCAGGCAATAACTCTTCCAGGAGTTGTGGGAATACAGGTACGCATTCTTCCACCAAATGCACACATTCACGATAAGATTGTTGTTGACGATGCTCTAAGGGCAAAAGTATTATCTCTTCCAGTGGCCCTAGTCCAAGATTTGGAAGTAGTCAAAGTAAAAAAACCAAGAAAGAAGAAGGAGAGTAAATAATGGCCATACTAAGATACAAAGACATAACTAAGATGCAAGAGAAGGAAAGAATGGAAAAATTAAAAGATTTGAAGATGGAATTAGTCAAAGCAGGACTAACTGCAAATAAGACAAATGCAAAAACGAAAGAGATTAAAAGGGCCATCGCACGCATACTTACATTCGAAACAGCTTTAAAGGCTAAAGGAGGCTCAAATAAATGAGCTTTGACCAGAATCCGTTCGGATTGCCTGACACCAAAGAAGTTTTCGAAGAAATCGCCAAGGGCGAGCAGAAGATAACGGTATCCACCATATCAAGAAGATATGGAAAGATAATCACCCTCGTAAGCGGGTTCGACAACGGCATTGACCTCAAGTCGACCGCAAAATCTCTCAAGGAGATTTTGGCTTGCGGAGGAACAGTAAAGGATGGAGTTATTGAGCTCCAAGGGAACCACAGGAAACAGGTTAAGGCCGTTCTTGTAAAACTCGGATTCCCTGAAAATTCAATTTCAGACTAAAATGACAAAAACAAACAAAAACACATCGGGAAATACAAAAACGGTTAGTGGAAACACTCTTTCTCAGACAAGAGGAAGAACATTCGAAGGTACGGTAACCAAGAAATTCCCAAATAGAGTTGTCGTTGAGTTCGAACGTACAGTATTCGTAAAGAAATATGAGCGTTTCTACAAAAAGCTAGTTAGATTACATGCAAGATTACCTCAGGGAATGGATGTAAATCTTGGAGATTACATAAAAATCAGAGAATGCAGACCACTAAGTAAAATTATTCATGCAATAGTTATAGAAGTGGTGAGAAAAGCTGATGGCACTTTCGTTGAAGCAGCAAAGGGGGCTAAAAAATGAAGGCAATAGGTGCAAGAGTTTCTCGTGGTTTAAATATTGGAAGTGAAGTCGTGGCAGCAGACAATAGTGGGGCAAGAATAGTTAGAATCACAGGTGTCGTTCATGGAAAGACAAAGAAAGGAAGACAGCAAACAGCAAGAGTCGGTGACTGGGTAAAAGTTTCCGTTCGTGCCGGCAAGCCAGACATGATTGGACAAGTTTTTGATGCAGTCGTTATACGCCAGAAAAAATCATACAGAAGATTAACGGGCGAAAGAGTCATGTTTGAGGATAATGCAGTCGCCTTGCTTAAGGATGAAAAGGGAAACCCTAAAGGAACTCAGATTAAAGGTCCAGTTGCAAGAGAAATTGGCGAAAGATGGAAGGAGGTCGCGAAGTTAGCTTCATTCGTACTTTAAAATGAAAAATAAATTCTCGACACATTGGAATTCTAGCGTTCAACCTAGAAAGCAGAGAAAATATCAATACAATGCTCCATTACATTTGAGGCATAAGTTTTTAAGTGCCCAATTATCAAAAGTGTTAAGACAAAAGTATGGTAAGAGAAATCTTCCTCTCAGGACAGGGGATGAGGTGCTTATCATGCGTGGTTCCTTCAAGAAGAAAAAGGCAAAAGTTTCTTCCGTTGATCATAAAACTTCAGTAGTGTCTCTAGAGGGCATTCAAAGATCTAAGAAAGACGGAACAAAGGTAAACGTGCCATTTGATTCAAGCAACTTGCAAATTCAAACTCTGGCAACAGATGATAAACAAAGATTAGCAAGTTTAAACAGAAAACCTGGCCTAGTTACGCAAGTAAAAGAAATCAAGGAAACTAAACCAGCAGTTGCAAAGGAACCAAAATCTAAACCATCGAAAGCAGCTAAAGCTAAAGAATCAACGGAAAAGAAACAATGAGATTAACAAGAAACGAAATAACCACAAAAATGCCCATCCCAAGAAAGGGAAACAAATACGTAGTTAGATCCATGCGTTCTCTCCACAATTCAGTTCCAGTTCTCATTGCCATTAGAGACATGCTCAAGCTTGCCAGAACTGCAAAGGAAGTTCAAAAGATGATAAATGAAAAAATTCTAAAAATCAATGGTAGAATTGTGAAAAATTATAGAGAGAGTATTCTCATATTCAATGTGCTAGAGGCAGACAAAAAATATATTCTTTCCCTTCTTCCAACAAATAAATATATTCTAGAACCAACAAAGGAAGATAACATAAGACTTTGCAAAGTAACAAACAAGAGATTGATCACTGGAAATAAAATTCAATTGAACATGCACGATGGTTCAAATGTTGTTACTAAAGATAAGATTGCAGTCGAGGACTCAGTTTATCTAGATTTCGCAGGAAAGATAAAGAAGCATGTTGCTCTGGAAAAGGGAAAGAATGTCTTCATAATCTCTGGAAAAAATGCAGGTCAGCCTGGGAAAGTAGAATCAGTTTCAGGAAAATTGATAACTTTAAAATTAGAGAAGGGTAGTGTCACAATTCCAGCCAGGGAGGTTGTTGCACAATGAAAGCCAAACAAGCAATTGTTGCAAATAAAGTTCTAAAATCAGAAGGACACATAATGAGACATATAAAAATAGAAAAAGTTGTTCTAAGTTCTGGAGCAACTGGAGATAATCTCGTTAAAGCCAACAAATTACTTGGCATAATCTCAGGAGCCAAGGCACAGATAGTTGCTTCACAGAAAAGAATCCCTGACTTTGGTGTTAGCCCAGGAATGGAAGTTGGAACATCCGTAACACTACGTGGTGCACATGCCATAGAATTACTCAAGAGATTGCTTGGGGCAATAGACAATCAATTAAAGGTAAGACAAGTTTCAGAAAACCATTTCTCATTTGGAATAAAAGAATATATTGATATTCCAGGATTGAAATATCAAAGAGATATAGGTATTCGAGGTCTAAATGTTACCGTCGTATTCCAAAGACCTGGATTTAGAGTAAAATTAAAGAAAATAAAAACTGGTGCCGTTCCAAGAAGACAATACGTACACAAGGATGAAATAATCAAATACATGGGGGAGCATTTCAGCACGCAATTTAACTAACATGACAGCAAGCGATTGGAACAAGATAATGAAGCAGCTAAGGAAAAAACCTGCAAAAATGGCTAAATTTATTCGTCACAACAAACCCAAAGACAGAACCATGGGCATCGCCGCACAGAAGTGTGAAAGATGTGGAAGATTTGGTGCACATCTAGGACAATATAATCTAAACCTATGCAGACAATGCTTCAGAGAGATCGCGGAGGAGATCGGTTTCCAAAAATACAACTAACATGTCACAAGATTTACTATCGGACACAATGAATCAAATGATGAACGCTCTTAGAGCGAACAAGTCATCAATAACCGTCAAAAGACATTCAAAATTACTTTTGTCAGTTCTAGCAATTGCCAAGATGAAGGGATATGTCAAGTCCTACAAAGTTGACAAAACAAATCTTACCATCGAACTTGGCAAACTTAACGGATGCAATGCAATAAAACCAAGATTCATTGTTTCATGCAGTGACATTGAAAAGTATGTAACAAGATACCTTCCTGCAAAACATCTGGGAACAATCATAGTCTCAACAAGTAAGGGTTTAATGACTCATCAAACTGCTCAAGATACAAATATCGGAGGCGGCCTAATTGCCTACATGTACTAATGAAAAACAAAATAGAAGAAATAATCGAAATCCCAGAGGGAGTTACCTGCATTCATGCGAATGGCAGATTTTCCTGTGAAAAATCTGGCGTAAAAGTTGAAAGAGAAATGATTTTGCCAAGAGTTGACACAAAGATAGAATCTGGAAAGATAACAATAACAGCAGAGAAAGGAAATAAGATACAACTAAAATTAATCAAATCCTATGTTGCACACATAAAAAACATGTTCAAAGGCATGGGTAAGAAATTTGAATATCACCTTGAAGCTTGCAATGTCCATTTCCCAATGACCATGAAACTTGATGGAAACAAATTGATAATAAATAACTTCCTTGGTGAAAAGGTGCCAAGATTTGCAGTAATATCTCCAGGCGTTAACGTTGAAATCAAGGGACAAAAGATATTAGTTTCTTCACACAACAGAGAATTAGCTGGACAAACAATGGCTAATATAGAAAAGGCAACGAAGGTAAGAAATAGAGACCGAAGAATTTTCCAAGATGGAATATTTTTAACTGAAAGACCTGGGAGGGACATCTAATGGTCACCAGACGTTTTGTAAGAACAGATAGTTTCAGACACCTGCGTTTGGGCAAGAAGAGACGCAAGTTACAGGTTTGGAGAAGACCTAGGGGAACAAGAAACAAATTAAGATTGAAGAGAGTTGGACATCCAGCCCTACCAACCGTAGGACACAGAACCTCCAAAGCAGAATCTGGAAGATTGAAGGGACTATATCCTCTTCTTGTAAATAATCTTCAGGACATTGACAAGGCAACAAAGGAAAATATCATCATAATTGCAAGAGTTGGAGCAAAGAAGAAATTGGAAATGATAAAAAAGATACAGGAAAAAGGATTACAGATTGCAAACCTTGGAGGTAAAAAATGAATCTAGGAAAGAAAAAGAAGTTGGCAGCAAAGACTCTGGGCATTGGTAAAGACAGAATCATATTCAATACTCAAAGACTAGATGAAATAAAAGAAGCCCTAACAAAGCAAGACATAAGAGATCTTCTTGCCGATGGAGCAATCTCAATCAGAGAAATAAAAGGACGTCATGCTAATGAAAAGAGAAAAACAAGAAGAAGACGTGGAAGTATCAAGAAAGTGGTAAACAAAAGAAAGAAAGTATACATGATTTTAACAAGAAAGCTAAGAGCATACATTGCAGAATTAAGAAATAAGGGAAGAATGAAAGAAGAAGTATACTGGAAGATAAGAAAAGAAATAAAAGCAAGTTCATTTAGAAGTAAGGCACACCTTAAGGAGAGAATATCACAATGAGATCAATCAGAAGAAGAAGACTAGAATCAAGAACAGACTACAAGGCAAGACTTAGCCTTCTAAAGTCTGAAAAAGTCAGACTTGTTATAAGAAAATCAAATAGATATTTGACGGCACAGCTTGTTTCAACAGACATTGCCCAGGACAAAGTACTTACCGGCGTTACCTCTAGAGATTTGCTAGACCATGGATGGCCAAAAGAATTATTTGGAAGTCTTAAGAGTCTTGCCGCAGCATATCTCACTGGAAAACTTTTGGCAAAGAAATCTGCAGGAAAAACAAAGGAAGCAATCCTTGACATGGGGATGAACAGAAACGTTAAAAAATCAAGAATTTATGCAGTCCTTGCCGGAGCAATTGCTGGTGGAGTTAAAGTTATTTGTGATTCAACAATCCTTCCAACGGAAGCAGATTTAATAAAGAATGAAAAGACGGCAAAGATATTCGCTAAACTAAACAAGGAACTATAAAATGGCAGAAAAACAAACAAAAAACAAACCAAAGGACTTGATTGAAGCAGTCCCAGAGGAAGTAGAGAAGGTAGAAAAAGTAATGGAAGAAATGGAAAAGAAAGAAGAAGCAGAATTAGCTCCAGAAGAGACTAAAGTCTGGATTAGAAAGTCAAGAGAAGAAATGGCAAAGGAAAGAGAAGCTGAAAATCTTAGACGTTCC